>CAZLDA010000062.1:0-11243 GCA_964557875.1 uncultured Pseudomonadales bacterium
CGAACACCTGGGTGCGGGTGAAGCGTTGCCGGCTGGCACGGAACGGCGACTCGACGAATCGCCACGACAAATGCGCGAGGATGAACGAAGCAACGATCAAACCCGTTGCCTCGAGCGGGGTGAACGGGCGAACGAGCCATCCGCGCGCGAACACCAGGATCGGCCAATGCCAGAGATACAACGAATAAGAGATCAGGCCGACGTAGACGACCGGCCGCTCCGAGAGCAGCGAACGGACAGAAGACGGACCGCTGTGGCCCGAGTGGATGAGCATTGCAGCACCGATACACGGCAGCGCCGCGGCCGGCCCTGGAAACAGCGTCGTGCCGGAATATCCGATGGCGCTTCCGAAGATCAACGTCAGGCCCGCATATCCGAGCAACTCACGCGCGCGCTGCGTCTGCGCGATTGGAATTCGCGCGACGACCAACAGAGCGCCGATGAGAAATTCCCACACCCGCGTGTGCGGAAGGTAAAACGCCGTATCGGGGTGCTTCACCAGCGATGCCGAAGCGATTGCGAACGAGACCACGGCGATGGCGATCAGAATTCGCGCCAACGATGCCTTCCAGTATCTGGAAACGAGCATCAGCAACGCCGGAACGACCAGGTAGAACTGTTCCTCGACGGCGAGCGACCAAGTGTGGAGCAGGGGCTTCAGTTCCGGCGGCGAATCGAAGTAGCCGGCTTCCGACCAGAACAGGTAGTTCGAGACGTACACGCTGGTTGCGACCAGGCTCTGGCCGAACACGCGAAACTCTTCCGGCAGGAACAAAAGATATCCGGCGATCGCGCACCCGCCCATAACGACGAACAAAGCAGGGAACAAGCGCCGCACTCGGCGTTCGTAGAACCGCGCTAGCGAGAAATTTCCGGCGTCGATGTCGGCGACGATCATGCCGACGATCAGATATCCCGAGATCACGAAGAACACGTCCACGCCGACGAAACCGCCGGTGAACGGCGCGATGTGCGCGTGAAACAGAACGACCACGCCAACGGCGATTGCGCGTAGTCCGTCGATATCGGGCCGATACGCACTCACAGTGCGTGCGAGCCGAGCCGTACGATCGCGTTGACCACTTTGTCGAGTTCGTCGGAGGCGGCATCGACGCCGCTGCGCATGGGCTCGCCGGCTGTCACCGCGAAGCCGGCGTCGATCAAGGTTCGGTGGATCTGCGTCAGGTCGCGCGGGAACGCGGTGAAACCGATGCGTGGGAGGAAGCGGTATTTGACGGCGTTGGGAATGTCGGCGATCCAGTGCGGCAGGCGCGCGCTCGCGGTTTCGACGAACTTCGATCGCCGCAACGGATAGATCGCGAGCGGCCGGCCCAAGCGGGCGACCTCAGTGATCATCGACATGCTGTCGCCGGTGACGACAAAACCGTCGGCATGCGCTAGCAGTCCGAAATACGGATTCTCGGCGGAACCGGCATTCCATTCGTACAACACGTCCTGTTCGTTCAAGCCCGTGCGCAGTGCATCGATTGCAGCGCGCGGGGTGCGCCGACTGGTCGTCACGTACAACGATCCCGTTGAACCGCAGTAGCGGCGCGCGCGATCGATCAACTCTCTTGCAGAATCCGCGTCGAATACGAATGGTCGCGTCGCGCCGCCCACGAGCACCGCAGTGACGGGGTGCGGCCGCTGTTGAAAGTGCCGTTGCCACTTCACCGACTCACGCTCCAGCCGCTCTCGATCCACTCGCATCAGCGGCAGCGCGACGCTGACGACGTTGGGACCTTCCGGTACCTGAAACTGTGAGGAAACGACGATCAGCGCGAAGTGCTGGGGACTGCGCTTCGGGCGGCCGAACAGAACGATGCGCGTGCGATTGCCGGATTGCCGACGAATCCACAATGCTGCCATCGCGGGCCTGCGGCCGATGGTGATGACGATGTCGGGCCATGGCGGAGCCAGATCATCGGAGTGTGGTTTGTCGACGTGGTAGAGCGACGCGAAAAACGGCGGTTTGCCCTTCTGAAACGGCTTCTTGAAGTGCAGGCGCCGATACTCGACGCGCCACGGCAACCGCTCGATGACGGCCTCGATCTGCGCGTTGTCGCCGGCTTTGTCACCGATGACGACCCAGATGTGCGGCGCTTGCGCGTCGGTCAACGAAATACCCCGTCGCGATACAGACGCCAGAAGAATCCCCACATGTGCAATGCCGGATGGCGACGCACACGTTCCGGTACGTCGATGTGTCGGCCAGAATGGCGTTCGAGTTTCCAGATGATGTAGTCGAAACCGCCGTCGAACGTGATCCACGCCTTCAGGATGCGGGCCAAGGCCAGAAATTTGCCGGTGATGCCGCGGACGCGCCATGCGCGAAGGCGGCGAGAGCGCTGATCTGCCGTCAGCTGCGATTGCCAACGACCCTGCCCGACCGCAGACAGCCCGGCCGCTGCGGTTACTGAATCGTAGTAATCCGCGTTTGCGTCAAACAACTCTGCAGCGCGGTCCGGGCCTTCGCTGCGCAGTTCGGTTTGGTAGCTGGTACGGAGGCCATCTATCCATAATGAACGCGCGTCGAACGCATCGCGCTGCAAACAAACGGTTTCGTCGATGAACTTCAATACTGCGCGGCTGAGGCAATCGAGCACTTCGTTACGGGCGTTAACGTCACGCGCATACGCAATCGACACTGGCTGGCAGAAGCGCCCCCATAGATACGAGTGATACCAGTGCTGAACGCCGCGGGAGAAATCCGGCAGCGAGATCACGGTGCATTTCGCGCGACGGGTGCCGGCTTCGGTGGCCACTTCGAGGTAGTAGACGTTCGGCGGCAGCAGTTCGGCGAGGATGCCTTCGAAGCGCGGCAGATCGCGGTAGTGATCGAGAATCACGTAGAGGTCGTAGAGCCCGTCCGGCTGGTCTGCGCGCCGGCAGGAGCCGTAGAACACGACGGCAACCACGCCGTTGGCGAATCGGTCGTTCGCCGCCGCGACGAACTGTCTCACTGCGAACGGCAATGGCCGGTCCGTTTCAGACGTGACGATCCGCAGCAATTCGGCTGAGGGTTTCACTTGCCGTCGCCGAGCGGAATGACGGTGACGGGGCCGAACGCATCGACGCGAATTTCGCCGGTCTTGGCGTGATAAATCTCGCCGTCGATCTGATACGGACCTTCGCCGCGGATGTCGACCACCGTGCCGCGGCGGCTGAAGTAACCGCCTTCTTCGGTGAGATGGGGGTGAGGGCGGCCGCGCAGGAGATCCGGAAAACTGCGCAGGAATCGTCGCGCGTGTTCGCGTACCAGCGTGATCCGCAGCGGCGCCGCACCATCGCCCCAGAACGGACGAATGCCGAGCAGTAGTTCGCTCATTGCGGAAACAAGAAAGATCGACGCGCGGGCGCTGTGCCGTTCGCCATCGATGCCGACGTCGATTGGAACGCCTTCCGCGAACACCGACTCGCGTCGCGCGATTCCCCAGCCGGCGCGCAGCATGGCGACGCCGGCCGCCCACTCGTCGCGCAAGCCGAGGCTGTAGATGCGTTCGTGGCAATACTCGATGCCGCGCACGACGGCGCCCATGCCGAGACACAAACCGAGTTGCGGTTCCGAGCCGACGGCGTGCACTTTCAGAAGATGTTGCGGCTCGCCGCGAGTGCCGTGCTCGATTGCGTCGATCAATGCATCGAGGGCCCGATCGAACGGTACAGCGCCGCCGTTCAGTCCACGCGCGCTCATGCTGGTGGTACCGCCGGGCAGCAGCGCAATGGCGGGCAACTTGCGGCCTTCACCGGCGCGTAGCAGCTCCGTCAACACGAGATGCACGGTTCCGTCGCCGCCGTTGATGCCGAGCAGTTCGATTCCGTCGTCGAGCAGCGTGGCTACAGCTGCCGGAAGGTCGGCGAGCGAGGTCGTTTCAATGTGGCGCACGTCACTCAGACGTTCCAACTGCGATCGCAGGCGAGGCAGGTGACGCCGATTGCGGTTCGAATGGGGATTCGTGAGGATGGCGGTCCGCAACGGCACTCAGCTCGCAGTTAAGGCGCGCTATGGTAGCAATGTCATCGGGCCGCGTGTTCACCCTAGCGCATCTGTCAGACCCTCACCTGACGTCGCTGCGGGGCACCAGCCCGCGCGACCTCGCAAACAAACGTATCCTCGGCTATCTGTCGTGGTGGCGCAGGCGTCGCCGCGTGCATCTGATCGAGACGCTGAATGCGGTGGTTGCGGACATGCGCGAGAGCGCGGCCGACCACATCGCCGTTACCGGCGATCTGACGCACATCGGACTGCCGGATGAATGTGCCGATGCTCTGCAATGGCTCGAGTCGCTTGGATCGGGCGAGCAGGTGTCGCTCGTGCCCGGCAATCACGATCGTTATGTGGCCGCGTCGTTCGACTCGACCGTAGGTCTCTGGCGGGAGTATTTCCGCGGCGACAACGGCTCCGTCGAGTTCCCGTTCGTGCGACAGCGAAAAGGCGTTGCACTGATCGGGGTAGATACCGCGGTTCCGACCGCGCCGTTTCTTGCGTCGGGTAAGGTCGGTCCCTCGCAGCGCGAGCAGCTCGCTAACCTGCTCGACGCAACCGCAACCGCCGGTTGTTTCCGCGTCGTTCTCCTGCATCACTCGCCGTTGCTCGACGGCCATTCGCGACGCAAGCGCTTGTCTGACGCCGGAGACGTCACCGATGCGTTGATGAAGCATGGTGCCGAATTGGTGATTCACGGCCATGGCCACGAAGAGCGTATCGATCGGCTGGAGGGTCCGAACGGACCCATGCTCGTGGTCGCAGTGCCTTCGGCGTCGTATAGCGTTCCGGGGCGGGCGGGGTGGAATCAGTATTGCGTTTCGGGCGATGCGGGTAGTTGGCAGCTGGAAATCGTAATTCGACGAACCACACCCGGTGGCTTTGCGACGGCATCGACCGAAACGGTGACGTGGGGTGCGGCGATCAGCCGCGCAGCCGCGCCCACGTCTCGTTGACGAGCCGCCAGTCGTCCACCGAATCGACGTCCACCGCAGCTTCGGCGTGCGCAACCATCACCGGGGCGATGCGGCACTGAGTCCGGCGACTCAGTTCCATCAGCGCCTCTGCAAGCGATAGCCGTTTGGCGATGTAGCGCAGGAACAAGCTGATTCCGAGCATTCGCATGATGCGCCACGGGCGCTTGCGCTCCTTCTCGACATGGCGCCAGAAGACCGTAACCGAGTGACCGGCAGGTTGTAGGACTGCGAACAGGTTGCAGCCGCAGTAGGTGTCGTCGCTGAAGTGCCAACCGGTGCGGCGAGTGCGCGGAAACGTGGCCATCACATCGGCACGGCGCGCGAAGCCGACGGCAAAGTCGGCGCCGGTCTTCAGCGCCGCTGTGCAGAACTGGTCGAGTATCTCCGGCGTGATGAACGCGTGATCTGCGGTCGTCAGCAGGATCGGTCCATCGGTGCCGATCGCATCGAGCGCGGCGCTCGCGCTTGCGGCGGGGCTTTCGGTCGGCGCAATCCAGGTCCAGCTTCCCGACTCGATGCGGGCACCCAGCCGAGGTTCGACGCTGAGCGTCGATGCATTGGGGCCGACCAACATCCTGCGATTGATTCGCGGGCATCGTTCGATGGTGTCGACCACGCGCTCGATGACGGATACGCCTGCGATGGGAACCAGCACTTTGCTCGCAACGCCCGCGGCGCTCGCGAGTGGATCCTTGGCAGGTGACGGGCGCTCGCCGGCGAGCACCACCGCGGTAAAGGTCTGTTCAGCGGTCACGCTTTCGTCGCAGTCAGATTCTTTTCGTACATTCGATAACGCTTTGAAACGCGTCCGCCGATGGTCTCGATGATATTGCGCATACCCGCATTGTTCTCGAGGATCCACGACATTTCGACACTCTCGATGCCGCGCGCGACCGATGCATTTCGCACTGCGTGAATGACCGCGAACGCGAGCCCGGGGCCGAGGCGCGTGCGTTGATACTTCTGGCGCACACCCATCAACGGCACGCGAGCACTGTGCGGGTATCGCACCTTCAAACGCCACAACAGTTTCGCCCAGCCGAACGGCAACAGGCGGCCGTTGAGATCGGCTATGGCTTCGTTGACGTTTGGCAACATCACGATGAACGCGGCGGGTTCACCGTCTACTTCCGCGATCTGAATGAAGTCGTCGTTGATGATCAACAACATCTCGTGGCCGACGGTCAGAAACTCATCGTCCGTGAAGGGGACGAAGCCCCAGTTGTTCTCCCACGCGTCGTTGAATATGGCACACATGGCCTTCAGGTCGCGGTCGCGATTCTTGCGGTCGATCGGACGGATCACCATGCGACCTTCGAGGCGCCGCTCGACCGCGGTCATTACCGACGGAATCTTGAAGTCGGGGTCCATCAGATAGGCAAGGAGGTCCTTTGCTACGCGATAACCGGCGGCTTCGATCTGTTGTCCGACGTACGGCTTCGAGTGGCCCATCATGAAATACGGTTTCGTGTCGAACCCCTCGACGAGCAGACCGACTTCCTGATTGATGTTGAGGTTCATGGGCCCGAGCACTTCGGTCATGCCGTGTTCTTTGAGCCAGCTTTCGGCCGCGCCGAACAGTCCGGCAAAAACGTCTGCGTCGTTCGTTGCGTCGATGAGCCCGAAGTAGCCAAGCCCGGGTCTGCCGCGGTCGGCATTCAGATGATCGATCTGCGCGCTGATGCGGCCGACGGCCTTGCCGTGTTGGTATGCGATGAACGCCTGCATGTCGGCATGGCGAAAGAACGGGTGTTTCGGGCTGATCTGGTCGCGCCGATCGAACAACAGCGGCGGAACCCAGTTTGCATCGTCCGCATAGAGGTCGAACGGTACACGAATGAAGACTTCACGTTGCTGTTTCGTGCGGACCGGCACAATTTCGGGGGTCAAAGTTTCGTTTTACCTCTGAAGATGCATGGGTATAATGGCGGCCGCCTCAGCTAAGAGCCGTTAGAGCTCAAGCGGGGTGCGGTCTCAGGGGTAAGTAGCTGCTAGCGCGGCTTAGTTTGCGTGTTGGCAAACTCTAACATAATAAGTTTCGAGTGTGTGTTGGTGGTAAACGGGGCTTCCTCTCATACAGATGCGGACAACCTAGAAGAAGAGATAGTTTGGCGACCAGGAGATTTCTCGACGCTGCACGAAGCGTTGGACCACGCCGCGCGAAGCCGTCATGGCATGACGTTCTTCAACGGCCGTGGCGAAGTCCTATGTGAGCTGAGCTATCGGGAGCTGCGCGCGCAAGCGATGCATGCGGCTCGTCGTCTTCTCGGATTGGTCGACGTCACACGTGGCGACCGTGTTGCATTGGTTGCCGAGACGCGCGCCGAGTTCGTCATCCTGTTCTTCGCCTGCCAGTACGCAGGTCTGGTACCCGTGCCGCTTCCGGCTACAGTGAGCCTGGGCGGCCGCGAACAATATCTGCGGCAACTCCGCTTCCTGATCGAAAACTCCGGTGCCCGCGCGGCGTTCGCCACCGATGACTTCGCCGGTCTGTTGCACGACGCGACTCAGGGTCTCGGCCTTGCACTTGCCGGCCGGCTCGAAGACTTGAGCGCACTGCCTGGTACCGAAGCGAAAGTCGTCGGCTCCGGCATCGACGAAATCGCCTACGTTAAATACACCTCAGGTAGCACGCGCGTCGCGCGTGGCGCAGTCATCACGCAACGCGCGGTGATGTGCAACCTCAAGCAGATCATCGGCGCCGGTCTCGATCTGCGTCCCGACGACCGCTTCTTCTCGTGGTTGCCGTTCTATCACGACATGGGATTGGTCGGAAAAATCCTCGTACCGGTTGCCGGGCAGGCGCCTGTGGCATACCTCGGTACGCGCGAGTTCGCGATGCGGCCGCGCATGTGGCTGACGCTGATGGAGCGCACGAAGGCCACCATCTCATTCGGCCCGCCGTTCGGTTACGAACTGTGTGCACGTCGCCTTCGCGATGGCGATGGCGCGCGCTTCGATCTGAGCCGCTGGAGAGTGGCCGGCGTAGGCGCGGAAATGATTCGCCCGGAAGCGCTCGAGTCGTTCGTGCGTGCGGTCAAGGGCAGTGGTTTTACCGGCGAAGCGTTCGTGCCGTCCTACGGCATGGCGGAAGTCGGTCTGGCAATCAGTTTCGCGCAGCGCGAGCGCGGTGTGGGTGTCGACCGCGTCGACCGCGACGATTGCGTCAAACATCGCCGCGCGCGGCCGGTCTCGAAGCAGAATCGCAAAGGCGCGCCGGTTCGCTCGTTCGTCGATTGCGGTGCGCCGCTGCCCGGCATTCAGGTTGAAGTGCGCGACGCCGAGGGCAACGTACTGCCCGAGCGCGAAATCGGCACCTTGTGGGTTCGCACCGAAAGCGTAATGCAGGGTTATCTGCACCAGCCCGAAGCCACCGCTGAAGTGCTGACGCCGGACGGCTGGCTCGACACCGGTGACCTCGGTTATCTGCTCGACGGTCGCATCTTCGTGACCGGCCGCGAAAAGGACATGATCATCGTCGGCGGCCGCAACTTCTGGCCGCAGGATCTGGAATACGTTGCCGAATCACAGGAGACGGTTCGAACCGGTGATTCGATGGCGTTTTCGATCTCCGACGAATCGGGTGAGCGCGTGGTGCTCCTGATTCAGAGCCGCGAACTCGATCCCGAGGCGCGCGTCCGCCTCGCACATACCGTGCACGCGCACATCAAGACCGAGTTCGGCATCCATTGCCATGTCGAACTGGTCGACGCGCAAGCATTGCCGCGAACTTCGTCCGGCAAGCCGTCGCGTTCGCAGGCACGTCGCATGTATGCCGCGACGCTCGAGAGCGCGCTCGTTTCGCGCGCCGCAGGCGGCACTGGTTCCTGACGCGGCCGAGCACATCTGAAGCAAGCCAACGCGCGCGTTGCGTTGCGGTCACTGGCGCAACCGGTTTCATCGGCACTCACTTACTAGCGCATCTCATTGGTTCCGGTTACGCGGTCCACGCACTGACGCGCAGGCGCCGCGAACCGACCGCAGGTGTTACCTGGATCGGTGGCGATCTCGTCGATGGACGCGGCATCGACGAGTTGGTCGAAGGGTGTGATGCCGTACTGCATTGCGCCGGGGCGGTTCGAGGCGCGCGGCAGGAAGACTTTGACGTCATCAACGTTGGCGGCACGGAAGCGGTTGCACGCGCCGCCGAGCGGGCGGGAGTGAAGCGGATTCTGCTGGTCTCGTCGTTGGCGGCACGCGAACCGACGCTGTCGATGTACTCGTCCAGCAAACAGCGTGGCGAAACGATGCTTCAAGAGACGTCGGTTCCCTGGACCGTGTTCCGTCCACCAGCCGTCTATGGTCCGGGCGACAAGGAACTGCTGCCGCTGTTTCGTCTGATGATGCAAGGCATCGCGGTGGTCCCCGGCCATGCGGGGCGCACATCGTTGATCTATGTTGCCGACCTCGTGCGAGCGATGATCGCGTGGCTGGCGGCGCCGCTTTCGAGCGGGCGCTGCTTCGAACTCGACGACGGCACACCCAACGGATACGACTGGTCGGAAATGATTGCGATAGCCACGGAGTTGCGCGGAAGCGTGATCCGCCGCGTCAACGTGCCGCAACCGGTTCTTGCTTCGATCGGTTACGCGAACCTGTGGATCGGCCGCGTGCTGCATCGCTCCCCCATGCTCACCCCCGGCAAAGTCCGCGAGCTGTTCCATCGCGACTGGGTCTGCCGTACTGCCGAAATTCGCGAGGCACTCGCTTGGCAACCGGAGATCGGCTTCGCCGAAGGGTTGCGACTGTCGATTCCGGTGTAGCTCATGCACTCCGTCGAGTTGTGGCGCGGACGGGAACTCGGTGTCGAGCTGCGCTGCTTTCAACTGCCCGATATCGTAAGCAATGTCGAATACGACTATCTGTCGGTAGAAGAGCGTGAGCGCGCTGCGGGATTGAAGCTGGAACGGCGCCGGGTGGAGTACGTCGCCTCACGCGCTTATCTACGTCGCGCGCTTGCCGAGGTGCTTGGCGTGGTTCCGTCCTCGATTCCGATTACGCCCGACGAAGCGGGTAAGCCGCAACACGCGGGCGGGCTCCAGTTCAATCTGTCGCACAGTGCAAACGCCGTATTGGTGGGGTGGGGCAAACGTCCGCTCGGGGTCGACCTCGAGGCATCGCAGCGAAAGACGCAGCACATCACGCGGATGCGAATCGTCGCCGAGCTGTGTGCAGCGGCGTCGGTCGACGCGATTTCCGCGTTTACGCTGGCAGAAGCCGCATCGAAAGCGATTGGGCGCGGTCTCGTTGCAGTACGGGGGTTGCGCCTTGATGAAGTTGTTGGGGCCGGCGACGTCGGTCTGATCTCGGGTTCGCAGCGGATCCGGGCAACTGCGCTCGCGGTGCCGGAGCGTTATGTTGCTGCGGTTGCGGTGCTTGGCTGACGTTCTCGCTGTAGGCACGCAGCCACCGCGGCGACGTCGGCGAGGCTGTGCAGATCGCGATCGAAATGTGGTACGCGATGCACCGGCAGTGCAGCATGCGACCAGTCCGTTGCCTCGATCGCCGCGCGATCGAGAGCCGCGAGCGTGAGCTGTTCTCGGTAAGCCGTAAGCAGCCGGTGCGTTAGATCGATGCCGTTGAGGCGCACATCAGGCGCCGTGCTTATCGCAATCAGGTCGTTTTCAGTGAGGTTGAAGCTCGTCTGGTCGGCGATAGCGTCCGCTTGATGTACTCGATTGACGATGACGCCACCGATGGGCATGCCGTCCGCCGTGAGCCGTGTGAAGAAGCGATCGACCTGCGACAGGCTCGACGGTTCCGGGGCGCAAATCAGCAGAAAACTCGTGTTTGGCTGGCGCAGCATCGTCAGCACGCGTCGAGATCGTTCTTTGAAACCCGCCGACATGCCCGCGAATGCGAGAAAGAAATCGGAGAGGTCGGTGAGCACGTCGTAGCCGGTGAGGCGTTCGAATACCTTCAGTAAGCGGTCCGAACTGCGTCGGAACAGATCGAACCCGATTCGTCCGGCGACGCGGTACGGCTGCAGCAGCATGTTGACGAACGAGCCTTCGAACAGATCGAACAGGCGCTCCGGGGCCTCGAGAAAATCGAGCGCGTGCTGCGCAGGCGGCGTATCGACGATCAGCAGGTCGTATGTCGCCGCCTCGGCCATTTCGTAGACCTTCTCCATCGCCATGAACTCGCGCGAGCCCGCCAACGAATTGGAAAGGTGCTGGTAGTAGCGATTGGCAAAGATCGTTTCGCGCGCGGCGTCGCTCGGCGCGTACTGCTCGATCAGTGAATCGAACGTGCGTTTCGTGTCGAGCATCATGGCGTAC
>CAZLDA010000063.1:0-10603 GCA_964557875.1 uncultured Pseudomonadales bacterium
AGCGCGGCATTCAGCCCGGATTCGATCCGCGCGGGCGCGACCGCTGCGGTCGGGTCGAATCTCACCCAGCCACGTCCTTCGAGCCACACTTCCGTCCAGGCGTGTGCGTCGAATTGGCGAACTACGAGATGGCCGGTGAGTGGATTCACTTCACCGCCTTGATACCCGCCGACCATGCGCGCTGGTATACCCACTGCGCGCGCCATGTAGACGAAGGCGCCGGCAAAGTGGCTGCAGAATCCGCGGCGTGATTCGCACCAGAATGCGTCGACGCGGTTCCTGTCACTGAGCAGAGGGGGACTCAGCGTGTAGAAAAACTGTTGGTCCCGAATGAACTGCAGCACCTTCGCGAGAAAATCCTCGTCCCCATCGGTGCGTGCAGCGAGATCTTTCGCGAACGCAATGATGCGCGGGTTGTCGTCATCGGGCAGGCGCGTTTCGCGCATACGCAACCACGCCGGCAACTGCAGATCCATCGATGCGCCCTGATACGACGCGCCTCGATAGCGCATCATCGTATGAACCGGTTCGGCAGAGATCAGCCTGAAGTCCCGTGTCAGCGATACGCCCTGCGAAACCGGCACCGCCACATCGAGCGCGAACAACCAGGATTGCTGCGTCGGCTCGAGCAGAACCTGGTATGAGAGCGGCTCGATTCCCGAGACATCGGGCATGAAGTCGGCGTGTGCGCCGGCCGCGGCGGGCGCGTTCTCAGGTGCGGCTGCCACTCCGCCAACCGACCACGTCCCTTGCAGAAAATTCGAGTACACCAGGCCGCGCCAGTACAAATCGCGCGTCGGCGGAGTCGGACCGTCGAACACCGCGCGAAATGCAATCTCGTCGGATCGAGTGAGCGCCGCGATATCGCCCGGGGCAACGTGGTCACTCATGCCCGTGCGCGTTCCGCCGGGAAGCGGCACTGACCAGAGCGGCGCGACGCGTGGAAAGAACAAGAACAACACCAGCATCAGCGGCATCGCCTGCATCACAAGCACGGCCGCAGTGCGCAGCGAAGTCGAGACTCTCACGCGTGTATGCAGTTGGTGCAGGCCTACGAGTGCCGCGGTCACGATCACCATCGACAGCACGCTATACAGCGCGACACCAATCGATTGATCGAACAGGAATTCGGCGGCAACGATGAAGTAACAGAGGTGGATGACGAGATACGCGTCGCGCCGGCTTTTCATCTCCACCAGCTTCAGGGCGAACGCAACGATCAGGAGTCCTGTCGCCGTTTCGAGACTGAACACACTCTGGCCGCTTGCGCCCACACCGACGGCAGACGCGACAACGAGCAGAACTTTGATCCACCGCGATGATCCACGGCGTGATGTGCGCTGAGTGAGGTAGGACGACGAACGCCTGCGCAATCATCAACAACGCAAGGCTGTTGCGCGGGATCTGATAACCGATCCCGAGCGCCTCGGTCGTCTCGTTACGCTTGAGGAAGGCCATACAATGCCAATGCGCGCAGTATCGAATCGCGATGTGGATCGCCGATTCCCGGTCGAATTTTCGCACCCGGCAATACGAGGCCGAACTCGCGGCCCGATCGCGCTGCGTTCAGTGCCATTCCTGTCAGGCGTGACAAGCGCTCCTCCGTTCCACCCGCGACACGGTCGTAGTCGAGCATCAACCTCGGGTCCAGGTAGCTCGTGTATTCCTTGACGATGAGCTGATCGGTGCGCGCGTATGCACGCCAGATGACATGCCGAACCGGGTCACCCGGTCGATACAACCGCATGTCGCTGAAATCGTCGCTGCCTTGCGGGTCCATGAGTTCACCGTCTTCGCCGCGCCGCGCAATCTGATCCGGTTGATCGATGAACAGCGGTTGTGGATAGACGAGCGCCCGCGCGCCCAGGTCGACCCAGGTCCATGCACGAAGTAGTCCGAGCGGATACAGCGTCTCGATCAACAGCCTTCCCGGGTCGAGCCAACCACGCGCCTTCGCGGGGACGAACAATCGAACCGTGCACGCTTCGCTGTCGTAGAGTTCGGCCCACTGCGCAATCGCGCCCAACCACCCGAGCTGAACTCCTTCGCGCCCCTTACCCTTCGCACGAGAAATTCGAACCTGAAATTCCACGTCTTCCCCGACGAATCCGGTACCTGCCGCGATCAATTCGATCGTCAGTCCGGAGAGGTTTCTGAACGTATACAGAATGGTGACGAGAAACAGGCTTCCCAGCGTAAACGCGACTCCGTAGACGAGACTGTTCTGGTAATTGATGGCGCCCAGAATGAGCAGCACGATGAGTCCCCCGAACAGGAATCCCGTGATCGTCGGAAAGATGAATATGGATTCCTGACTGAGCGTCAGGCTACGCGATGGCGGAATGCGTCGATCCAGCCAACGACTGAATCGAGGGGAACGCTCGAACGCTGACAGTTCAACAGCCATCGGTCAGCTACACGAATCCGAAACGCGGTAGATCAGCCGACCACATCGACGCCGGACAACAGCTTCTGCGCGAGAGCGCCGCCACCGTGGCCGGAAAAATCGGCTGCCGAGCGAAGGCGGTGCTCAACGACGCTCGGCAGCACCGCCTGCACATCTTCGGGAACCACATGACTGCGCCGATGCAACAGCGCGCAGCAGCGCAAGCGCGCCACGGGGAGAAAGTCCAAACGCAAAATCCTGTTCGTGCCGACTGAAATGAACGAGTCGTTGTACATAGTCGATCAACGGGTCGGCCGCTTTCACCCGGTCGACCTCCGCCTGAATCTGCACGAGCCGCCTGCGATCGACGATCGCGGGCAACTGCACTAGTTGTTCGCGACGATCGCCTCGCTTCAGCAACTCCCGTTCCGCATCGGGTTCGGGATAGCCGATTTCGATACGCATGAGAAAGCGGTCGAGCTGCGACTCCGGCAACGGAAACGTGCCCGTCTGCGTGCTCGGATTCTGCGTCGCAATGACGAAGAACGGATCCGGTAGCGCTCGTGTTTGTCCGTCCACGGTGACCTGCTTTTCTTCCATCGCTTCCAGCAGTGCGCTTTGCGACTTCGGTGTTGCCCGATTCACCTCGTCGGCAAGAACGACCTGGGCAAACACGGGACCGGGAACGAAGCGGAACGAGTTCTGCTCGCGATCGAACACTGACACACCGACGATGTCGCCGGGAAGAACGTCGCTGGTGAACTGAATGCGGTTGAACGAAAGCCCCAACACGCGCGCTAAGGCGTGCGACAGCATCGTCTTACCCATGCCGGGCAAGTCTTCGATGAGCAGGTGACCGCGGGCGAAGAGACACGCCAACGCCAGCTTGATCTGATGCTCCTTGCCGAGCAGAACCGAGCCGAGCCGATCGACGACGTCGGCAATGACGTCGTGCGTCGAACCGTCAAGCGTGGTTGTGTAGCTCGATGAAGGAGTGATCACCGCTGTAGTCGGCTTCACGGCGTTGTTTCATTAGATCGTTACGGTTGAACGATAGACGTTCCAGGTACGCATCGTCTATGTCTCCCGTCACGTAATCGCCGTCGAAAATCGAGCACTCATAGCGAGTGATTCGCGGATTTCCTTCGACGGCACACGCGACGAGGTCGTCGGTATTCTGGTAGATGAGCCAGTCGGCGCCGATGACGCGCGCGACCTCCTCGTCAGTTCTGTTGTAGGCTACGAACTCACCGGCGGACGGCATGTCTATGCCGTATACGTTCGGGAACCGAACGGCAGGCGCCGCAGACGCCATGTAAACCTTGCGAGCACCGGCCGCGCGTGCCAACGCGATGATCTGACTGATCGTGGTGCCACGCACGATCGAGTCGTCGACGAGCAGTACGTTCTTGCCTTTGAACTCCAACTCGATCGGGTTCAGTTTCTGCCGCACCGACTTTCGACGTTGTTGCTGGCCCGGCATGATGAATGTCCGCCCTATGTAGCGGTTCTTGACGAAGCCTTCCCGATATTTCACATCGAGCCGGTGCGCCAACGGCAGCGCTGCGGTGCGGCCGGTATCGGGAATCGGAATCACCACGTCGATGTCGTGTTCGTGGCGCGAGTACTTGGAGACGATCCTGTCCGCTAGCTTTTCGCCCATCCGCAAGCGGGACTTGTAGACCGACACCTGATCGATGATCGAGTCCGGCCGGGCCAGATACACCTGCTCGAAGATGCAGGGCGTATGCACTACGCTCTCCGCGCAGACGCGCGTGGCGAGTTCACCCTGCGCGCTTATATAGACGGCCTCGCCCGGCGCTACGTCGCGAACCAGTCGAAATCCGAGAATGTCGAGCGCCACGCTCTCCGACGCGATCATGTAGTCGGCACCCGATTCGGTCTCGCGTTTGCCGAACACGAGCGGCCGGATTCCGAACTTATCGCGAAAGCCGACGATGCCACCGCCGATCACCATCGCCACCACCGCGTATGCACCGCGACAACGCTGGTGTACGCCGGCCACTGCTTCGAAGATGTGTTCGGGTTCGGGACGATGCCCCCCTACGCGCTGTAACTCGTGGGCAAACACGTTCAACAGGACTTCCGAGTCGGAACCCGTGTTGACATGCCGAAGGTCTTCTCGATACACGTCGCGTTTCAGTTGTTCCGAATTCGTTAGATTGCCGTTGTGCGCCAGCGTGATGCCGTAGGGCGAATTCACGTACATGGGCTGAGCTTCAGCCGAGTTGGAACTGCCGGCCGTCGGATAGCGAACGTGGCCGATGCCCATGTTGCCGACCAACCGTTGCATGTGCTGCTGCTGAAACACGTCACTGACGAGACCGTTTCCCTTCCTCAGATAGAGATTTCCCGAGTCGCACGTCACGATACCCGCGGCATCCTGGCCGCGATGTTGCAGAACCGTTAGCGCATCGTACAGCTGCTGATTGACCGCGCTGCCGCTCACCATTCCGACTACGCCGCACATACTCGCTCCTTCATCGCTTCTCTCGAAGCCGGTTGACCATTGCGCCAGCGGACGAAAACACGTGCATCACATCCGACTCGAACGCGCCTAGCATCGGAATTCCGTGCGACGCGCGCCACCAGGGCTCCTCGTTCGCAAACGGGCGTAGCGCGATCACCGCGACGATACACACAACCGCACCGCGCAACCCGCCGAAAAGCAAACCCAGCAGACGATCGGTGCCGGATAGACCGGTTGTTTGCACCAGCCGAGAGATGATCCATTGCGCCAGCGCACCGGCGACGAGCGTGCCGACGAACACCAGCGCAAAAGCCGTGATGTAGCGCAACGAGTCGTCATCAAGGCGTTTCGGTAGCAACGCTGCGACATCATCGGAAAACGCCACTGCAAGGATCACAGCCACACCCCAGATCGCCAGCGACAACACCTCGCGAACGAATCCTCGCGCAACGCCGATGAGCGCCGAGATCGCGATGATGCCGACGATGACATAGTCAGCTGCGGCCAAGACATCGCCGCTTCATTGGCCGAATACCACGACAATCACATCCATGCCGTACCGCTTCTCCAGTTCGCGCTCGAGTTTGGTCGCATCGTCTCGATTGACCATTGGGCCGATTGCGACGCGCGTCGATATTCCGGTGAGACCCTTCACTTCCGTGAGTACCGATTGATACCCGTCCCTGCGCAACTGGTCGCGCAGCGCAACAGCTTTGGTGCGATCGGCGAAGCTGCCCAATTGCACTCCCCACGCGGGAGGCAGTGTCGTGGACAGACGCCGATCGGCGGGTGCAACCACCGGATCCCCTACCTTCGTCGAGGTAGATTGATCGAAGCCCTCGTTGTCGATGCGCTTACGCAACGCTTCCGCGTTCGCGAGATTCGCTGGATCCATCGCGGGCACGGGCACAATGTCCTCGGGCGCCGCTTGCGGTAAAGCGGGCGGCGCGGGCGATTCGACTCCGGCACCATCAAACAGCATCGGCAGCACGATGATCGCGAGCGCGGCGAGGAACACTCCACCCATGACGCGATCGCGGGTCCGGTCAGTCACGATGGGTATCCTGTAGAAGAATCGATCGGGCGCGTTGCGCTAGGTCGAAGCAGCCAACCACGATCAGCCGGTCGCGTGCCGTCATCCGTCGTACCCAACCGTCGAGAACATCGACCAGATCTTCCTCCGATACCGCGGCTCGTCCGGCTAGCCCGGTCTTCTCCATCGAAAGCACCGCGGTTTGACCACGCGGGCCGTGCGTTGCGACGAGCGTCCATTCGTCCACCGCCGTCGAAAGCGCGGCTACGATGCCCGCTGCATCTTTGTCTTGCAAGAATCCAGCAAGCGCGATCGTTCGACCGGCGGGTCGGGTGGTCCGCAACTGCTCCGATAGGAAGGTTGCGCCGTGCGGATTGTGCGCGACGTCGACGATCACCGATGCACCGCGATAGTCGAATCGTTCGAACCGTCCGGGAAGACGCGCACTGAATGCGCCGGCAACGAGCCGTTCGATCGGAGTAGATACGCCGAGTAACAGCAGCGCCTGCAACGCGGTCGCAGCGTTGTTCAAGGCAACGGAGGGCGCAACAAGGCCAGTGAGATGAACTGACTGCGAAACCGAGCGGCCTTCGAAGCTCCACGTGCATTCGGAAATGCTCGCCGAATAATCCGCTCCAAACCGCGTTATCGGCACGTCGAGTACACGCGCCGCGTCGACAATGCTCGACGGAATTGAAGTTTCACCATAAACGCAGGGCACGCCTCGACGCAGAATCCCCGCTTTCTCTCGGCCGATCGATTCGCGGTCGGGGCCGAGGTATCCCACGTGATCGATGCCGATACTAGTGATCACCGAGACACAACCATCCACGATGTTCACCGCATCGAGGCGGCCGCCGAGACCTACCTCGAGCACTGTCGTATCGACGCGGGCGTGTCGAAACACGAGCAGCGCGGCCAATACGCCGAATTCGAAGTACGTCAGCGTCGTTTCGCCGCGGGCTTCCTCGATGGTCGCGAACGCATCGCACAGCGTGGCATCGTCGACGGCTTCACCATTCACGCGTACGCGTTCGTTGAATCGGCTGAGATGCGGTGACAATGTGGTACCCACGCTGCGTCCGTCTGCAAGCAGCAATGCCTCAAGATACACCGACGTGGATCCCTTTCCGTTCGTACCGGCCACTACGATATTCCGCGGTGCGGGCGGCAGAACGTCCAGCCGTTCCGCTACCCGACGGACACGCGTCAGCCCCATGTCGATTCCAACCGGATGCACTCGCTCGGCGTGCACCAACCAGTCGTCCAGACTCCGAATCGTCATACGTTGTCGATCGCTGTACGAATCTCCCGCAGTTGCCCTTCGAGGGCCGCCGGAATCCGGTCGGGCTCGTGCTGATGCCGCTCCATCGTGTTCACGAGCGAGGTCCCGAGCACTACGCCATCGGCTAGCGGCGCCACCGTCCGCGCTGAAGCGCCATCCTTGATGCCGAATCCGATCATGATCGGCAGACTGGTATGCGCTCGGATGCGCGCGATCTGTTCGGCAATTCCATCGGTGCGTAAGTGACTCGCGCCGGTCACGCCCTTCAACGCAACGTAGTAGATAAAGCCGCCTGCCTGCTTCGCGATCAGCCCGATGCGTTCGGGCGTTGTCGTTGGCGCGATGAGGAAAATCAGTTCGAGACCACGCGCGCGCATCAATTCTAGGAGTTCGGCTGCTTCCTCCGGTGGAAGATTCACGAGAACCATGCCATCAACGCCCGCTGCCGCTGCGCGGTTCACGAACTCCCGATATCCCATTCGCTCGATAGAGTTCAGATAACCCATCAACAATACCGGCGTCGTCGCATCCTGCACGCGGAACTGCTGCACGACATCGAGAATGTCCGTGAGTCGGGTGCCGGCCGTAAGCGCGCGTTCAGAACTTCTCTGAATGGCCGGCCCTTCCGCCTCAGGGTCTGAAAACGGCACGCCCAGTTCGATGACGTCTGCGCCGCCTGCGACCATCGCGTGCATCGCAGGCGCCGTAGTTGTCTTGTTGGGATCGCCGCCAGTGATGAACGTTACGAGCGCTTTACGTCCCGAAGCGCGCAACGAACTCAATCGTGCGTGAAGTCGGCTCATAGCGCGATCTCGTCGATTGCCGCAACCGTCATGATGTCCTTGTCACCCCTCCCCGACAGGTTGACGATGATGATCTCGTCGCGTGGTGCCCTTGGCGCATACTCGCGCACCCAAGCGAGTGCGTGGCTCGATTCGAGCGCCGGCATGATGCCTTCTATTTGCGTAACGAACCGAAACGCCGCGAGTGCCTGCGCATCAGTGACCGACACGTAATCGGCGCGGCCGAGATCTTTGAAATACGAATGCTCCGGACCTACGCCCGGGTAGTCGAGACCCGCGGAAATCGAGTGCGTTTCGATCACCTGACCATCTGCGTCCGTCAACAGATACGTTCGACTGCCATGCAGTACGCCGGGGGTTCCCGCCGTCAACGTCGCTGCGTGTTTTCCAGTCCCGACACCCAGGCCCGCTGCTTCAACACCCACGAATCGAACCGACGAGTCGTCGACGAACGGATAGAACAGACCCATCGCATTCGATCCACCGCCGACACACGCCACGAGTGTGTCGGGCAGGCGTCCGGTCTGCTGCAGACACTGCGCACGGGCTTCTTGACCGATGACGGACTGAAAGTCCCGGACCATCATCGGATAAGGATGCGGTCCGGCGACCGATCCGATGATGTAGTGCGTGTCATCGACGTTGGTCACCCAGTCGCGCATTGCTTCGTTCATCGCGTCCTTCAACGTCCGCGAACCCGACGTCACCGGTACCACTTGTGCGCCAAGCAGTTTCATCCGGTAGACGTTTAGACTCTGCCGCTTGATGTCTTCCGATCCCATGTAGACGTGACATTCGAGCCCGAGCCGCGCAGCGACGGTCGCGGTTGCGACACCGTGCTGCCCTGCGCCTGTCTCGGCAATGATCCGGCGCTTGCCGATGCGCTTCGCCAAAAGCGCCTGGCCGACCGTGTTGTTGATCTTGTGCGCGCCGGTATGGTTCAGGTCTTCGCGCTTCAGGAATATCTGCGCGCCGCCGATCTCTCGCGTCAGGCGTTCCGCCGCATACAAGGGCGTTGGTCGTCCCACGTACTGCGAGAGGTCCTGCGCGAGCTCACGACGAAAATCGGGATCCTCCTTGAGCTCGTGGTACAGAGCATCGAGCTGATCGAGCGCGTGAAACAGCGTTTCGGCGACGAACCTGCCGCCATAGCGTCCAAAGTGGCCATCGCGCGTCGGCGCCTCATACAGGTCGTTAGTTCCCTCGCGCACGTTGCACCTCAGTCATGAATTGACGGATCTTCTCTGCATCCTTGACGCCTTTTTGCGCGCCCTCTACGCCGCTGGCTACATCGACCGCGTACGGTCGGGTTCGGCGGATCCCCTCAGCGACGTTGTCGGGAGTCAGTCCCCCGGCGAGGATCAGCGGTACCGGGCTGGCGCTCGGCCACCACGACCAGTCGAACGTCACTCCCGTGCCGCCCGGTTGGTTTGCGGTTCCGGAGTCCAGCAGCAGTGCCGTCGCCCGTGGATAACATTGCGCCAGCGCCACTGCGTCGATGGGTCCTGAAACGCGAACGGCCTTGATGAATGCGTACCCCGCCGCGGCACAATCGGCGTCGGTTTCGTCGCCGCTGAACTGCAGCATGTTCACTCCAGTAATGCTCGCGATGCGTCGCACCTGCTCCGCCGTCGCGTCGACGAACAGACCCACGCACGCCACAAATGGCGGAACCGCCGCGATGATCGCCTTCGCCTGTTCAGGATCGAGATAGCGCGGACTCGACTCGTAGAAGTTGAAACCGAGCGCGTCGCATCCGGCCGCGACGGCCGCTCGGGCGTCGGCCAAACGCGTGATGCCGCAGATTTTTGCTCTGATCCGCATCGGGAGGCTCGGAAAAAGCGCGGTAGTCTACCAGACGTCGCCCAAGGCTCGGAGAATCAACGGCGGCTGGGCGCGCGGCAGTTCGACAGTTCCGTATTGGACGTCGACCAGATACAGGCCCGAAGGCGGCGCTGTGGCGCCGACGAGCTCTCTGTTCCGCGCCATCAGCATCTCCCCCACCCATCCCGGCTCTCTCTCGCCACGACCCACCTGGAACAGTGCCCCGGCAATGTTGCGCACCATGTGTTGCAGGAACGCGTTCGCGCTGATGTCGATGATTACCAGATCGGCAAACCGCCGAACCGCTATCGAAAAGACACAGCGAAACGGTGATTGGGCCTGGCACGACGCACTGCGGAAGGAGGTGAAATCGTGTTCACCGACCAACTGTTGTGCAGCCGTGTGCATCGCGGCGTCGTCGAGCCGAGTGGGGGAAGACGTAACGTAATGTCGAGCGATCGCGGGCGCGGGTTCGGCTTCGAGGAAGACGTATTGATAGCGTCGCCCTGTCGCGCTGAATCTCGCATGGAAATGCGCCGACACCGGCAACACCCAGCGAACGCTCAGCTCGTTGGGCAGTAGACTGTTGGTGCCTTTGACCCAGGCGCGTTCAGGGCGGTCCACCCCCGTCGTGAACGATACGACCTGTTGAGTCGCATGTACGCCGGTGTCGGTGCGGCCCGCGGCCGTCACCTTGATCGGTTGGGCGGCGATCTTCGAGAGCGCTTCTTCGAGCGTCTGTTGAACCGATCGCTGCCCTACCTGACGTTGCCACCCATGA
>CAZLDA010000063.1:10613-10920 GCA_964557875.1 uncultured Pseudomonadales bacterium
TATTCGACGCCTAACGCGAAGTTGTGCACGGGCTGCTACAAGCGGCAGCGCATCGAAACCGCTAGCCGAATCTGGCCAGAAGCTCGTTCGCTGTCTGCTGTTGCTTGGCGCTGCCCTCTTGCAGCACCTCGGTCAGAATCTCGCGCGCACCGTCTTCATCGCCCATGTCGATGTAAGCCCTGGCGAGATCCAGCTTGGTGGTTGCAGCGTCTTCCTCGTTGAGGAACTCGAAGGCGTCGTCTGCTTCCGCTGACGCCCCCGCGGGTCGCGGCTTCGCAGCGTTGCGCGCAACCGGCTCGAATTCCAG
>CAZLDA010000064.1:0-10902 GCA_964557875.1 uncultured Pseudomonadales bacterium
GGGCCAGGCGCCTGCGGCACATCCCGAAGACAGATTGGTGAAGGTCACCACCGACACCATGGAGGTGTGGATCGATCGGCTCGGGGGAGACATCGTTCGGGTGCAGTTGCCACGCTACCCCGTCAGCATCGAGAAGCCGAACGATCCATTCTTGCTGCTCGATCGCCGCGCCGATCATGTCTATGTCGCGCAGAGCGGTTTGATTGGACGCGACGGCCCCGACAGCAAATCAGCGCGACCCATGTATGAAACCACCACCCACACTGAATTCGACTTTCGAAATGGCGGCTTGTTGCAACTCAAGACCACGGCCAGCGGCGTCGACATACACAAGACATTCAAGTTCGCACCCGGCGAATACGTAGTCGACGTTGGCTATGAAATCGCCAACCATTCTGACCAATCGTTCGAGGCACGCCAGTTTGCGCAGCTGAAGCGCGACAGCCGCGACTTGAGTGGCGGTTCATTCACGCTCGGGCCGCGCCCGTACCTCGGTGCGGCATTGACCACGAACGACGAGCGTTACCACAAGCTGAAGTTCGACACCCTCGACGAAGGCCCTTATGAGCATGAAGTAGCGGGTGGCTGGATCGCGATGTTGCAGCACTACTTCTTGGGTGCCTGGGTTGCAAATCCTGGCGATAAGAACAGCTATTACGGCAAAAAGCTCGAGGACGGCGACTATGTCGTTGGCTTTAAAGGCCCAGTCGAAACTGTCGCTCCCGGAGCGATCGGGCACTTCACTTCGCGATTTTACGCCGGTCCGAAGGACCAGGGGCGCCTCGAAGCGATCGCTCCGAATCTGAACCTCACAGTCGACTACGGCTTCTTGTGGTGGATGGCGGTACCGCTGTTCAAGTTGTTGCAATGGTTGCACACCGTCGTTGGTAACTGGGGTGTCGCGATCATCTTGCTGACCCTGATCGTCAAACTCGTGCTGTTTCCGTTGTCGGCCGCGAGCTATCGATCGATGGCAAACATGCGCCGTGTCGGGCCTCAGATGAAGCGTTTGCAGGAGCGCTACTCCGACGACCGGCAGAAGCTGTCGCAGGAAATGATGGCGTTCTACAAAAAGGAAAAGATCAATCCGCTGGGTGGTTGTTTACCCATGCTGCTGCAGATGCCGGTGTTCCTCGCGTTGTACTGGGTGTTGTTTGAAAGCGTTGAGCTCCGGCAGGCGCCATTCTTCCTGTGGATCAAAGACCTTGCCGTCATGGATCCATACTTCATCCTGCCAATTCTGATGGGCGGTTCGATGTTTCTGACGCAAGCGTTGAATCCGCCGGTACCCGATCCCGTGCAGGCTCGCGTGATGAAGTTCATGCCAATCATGTTCACCGTGATGTTCCTGTTCTTCCCGGCAGGGCTCGTCCTTTATTGGCTCGTCAACAATCTGTTGTCGCTCGCGCAGCAGTGGTACATCACTCGCCAGATTGAAGGTGGCGCGAACGACACTGCCAAGTCCTGATCGCGACGGCAGGAGCCTCGAGCGCGACACCATCGCGGCCGTTGCAACGCCACCGGGCCGTGGTGGTATCGGGATAGTCCGGATCTCCGGGCCGAGTGCACTGCAGATTCTCGCGAGTGTGTGTGGTCGAGAAATTCCACTGCGGACGGCCACAGTTGCCCGGTTTCGCGATGCGCAGGACCAACCGATCGATGAAGGAATCGCGCTCGCCTTTGCGGTGCCGCATTCGTTCACCGGCGAGAACGTCGCGGAACTTCAAGGACATGGTGGTCCGGTGGTCATGGACCTGCTCCTCAACGCAACGTTGGGTTTCGGCGCGCGACTGGCTCGCCCGGGTGAGTTCACTGAGCGCGCATTTCTCAACGGGAAGATGGACCTGGCTCAGGCGGAGGCAGTCGCAGATCTGATCGCGAGTCGGTCCGAGGCAGCCGCGCGTAGCGCGTTGCGCTCTCTTTCCGGTGTGTTCTCTGACCGCGTGCGCGCGCTGGCCCAGGACATGCTCGATCTGCGCGTGTACGTCGAAGGGGCGATCGATTTCCCGGAAGACGATGTCGACTTTCTGGCTGAAGGTCGAGTCGGAGAACGCCTCGAACGATTGGTCGGTGACCTGGCCGCGTTGATAGGGACGGCTACGCAAGGCGCAATCCTCAATGAGGGCGTCACACTGGTGCTGGCGGGTCGTCCGAACGTCGGTAAATCGAGTCTGCTGAATAGCCTCCTCGGGTTCGACCGGGCAATCGTCACCGATACGCCCGGTACGACGCGCGATACGTTGTCCGAGTCCATTGATCTCGACGGTGTTCCGATCAGGGTCATCGACACCGCGGGCCTCCGGATTGCCGGCGATGCGATCGAGCGCGAGGGCATCAGACGAGCTCGTCTGGAGATCGAAGAGGCGGACCTGGTGCTGCTGGTCCGAGATAGCGCGTCGCCCGAAAGCGTCGACCAGCTGGTAGCCGAACAGTCGTTGCAGACGCACCGCATGATTGTAGTGACGAACAAGATCGATCTGACGGATCGCGAGGCGGGTGAGGTAGCGGGCGCCCCATCGGAAGTAGCGGTCTCCGCACTGACGGGGGCAGGGATGGATGCACTCAAGCACCGGATACTGCACTCGGTTGGTCGGCACGACGAAGCGGGCGTGTTCTCCGCGCGGAGGCGGCACCTCGATGCTTTGAATCGCGCGCACGACATTCTTGAGCGCGGACTAGGGGCGTTGCGCGTTGATGCGGCGGGTGAGCTGTTGGCCGACGACCTGCGTCGTGCCCACGACCAACTAGGCGAAATCGTCGGGTCGGTTACGAGTGACGCGTTGCTGGGAGAGATCTTCGCGCGCTTCTGCATCGGCAAATGAGTCGGGCGATGCGCAGCATTGGCATATACTTGCGCGCCTTTTGAAAGGGACCCGCGATGGGTACACATTCAGAACGTTATGACGTGATCGTCGTCGGCGGAGGGCACGCGGGAGCGGAAGCCGCGCTTGCCGCCGCACGTATCGGCGCGCAGACCCTGTTGCTTACGCAGAGCATCGAGACGATCGGTCAGATGTCGTGCAACCCGGCAATTGGCGGCATCGGGAAGAGTCACCTCGTCCGAGAAATTGACGCGCTCGATGGCGCGATGGCGCGCGCAACTGATCGCGCCGGAATTCAGTTCCGTGTGCTCAACGCATCGAAAGGTCCTGCAGTAAGAGCGACTCGCGCGCAGGCCGACCGTGTTCTATATCGCCAGGCGATGCGGCAGATCGTAGAGTCCACACCGAACCTGGGCGTGTTCCAGCAGTCGGTCGTCGACCTCATCGTAGAGGGCGACCGTGTGCGCGGTGTCGTTACGCAATCCGGGCTCACGTTCGCAGCCGGTGCGGTGGTTCTGACAACCGGTACATTTTTGGGCGGACGCATTCACGTCGGGCTCGAAAATCATCCGGGCGGACGTGCCGGCGACGCGCCGTCTAATGCTCTCGCGGCTCGACTTCGCGCGTTGCCGTTTCGGGTCGATCGCTTGAAGACGGGCACTCCGCCGCGCATCGATGGACGCAGCGTCGACTTTTCCGTCATGCAGGTGCAACCCGGGGACGATCCCGTTCCGGTGATGTCGCTTCTCGGTAACGCGGCTGAGCACCCTCGTCAGGTGCCGTGTCACATCACATACACCAACGCCACGACTCATGATGTCATTCGAGCGGGGCTCGACCGTTCGCCGCTCTTCACAGGTGTGATAGAGGGAATCGGCCCACGCTACTGTCCATCGATCGAAGACAAGGTAGTTCGGTTTGCTGAGAAGGCGAGTCACCAGATCTTCGTAGAGCCAGAAGGGTTGACCACCGTCGAACTATATCCTAACGGCATTTCTACGAGCCTGCCGTACGACGTGCAGGTCAATCTCGTACGTTCGATCCGCGGGTTCGAGAACGCACACATCACTCGCCCTGGATATGCGATCGAGTACGATTTCTTCGATCCGCGCGACTTGATGTACTCGTTAGAGACGAAGGCAATCTCGGGCTTGTTCTTCGCGGGACAGATCAACGGCACCACTGGCTACGAAGAAGCGGCGGCGCAAGGGTTGCTTGCCGGCGCGAATGCTGCCTTGAAGGTCGCGGGTAAGAATGCGTGGTGTCCGCGCCGCGATGAGGGCTACATCGGCGTCCTTGTAGATGACCTCGTCAACAACGGCACGAACGAACCGTATCGCATGTTCACAAGCCGCGCAGAGTTCCGTCTGATACTCCGCGAAGACAATGCAGATGCTCGATTGACCGAAGTCGGGCGCGAGCTCGGTCTCGTCGGTGATGAGCGATGGGCGGCTTATTGCGCGAAGCAGGAGAGCATCAACTCACTGCGCGAGTCGCTTTCGCGTCATCAGGTGTTACCGGGTGACAGCGTTGCGCTGGAAATCCAGCAGCGCACGGGCGAGCCCATCAGCAAACCGACCGACCTGCTGACGCTGTTGCGCCGACCGCAGATCACGATGTCGACGCTGTCTGAGTTGGCGCTGTGCGTGGCTGACGCCGCGGATGCTGTCCGAAGCCAGATCGAGATCGATTCGAAATATGAAGGCTACATTGCAAGAGCTCGCGACGAGATCGACCGCCTCAAGCGTCATGAGGAGGTGGGGGTGCCCGCAGACTTCGACTACGCGTCGATCTCGGGTCTGTCGACGGAGTTGAAGCAGAAGCTGTGCGCGGCGAAGCCCGACAATCTCGCGCGTGCAGCCCGCATTCCCGGCATTACGCCAGCGGCGCTGTCGATACTGCTCGTACATCTCAAGAAAGTTCGCGCGTCCGCGTGATCGAATCCGACGAGATCGAGTCCGGCGCAAAGGCGCTCGGCGTCGAGCTGCAGAAGACGCAACGGGAACAGCTGCTGCAGTTCGCGGCTCTGTTGCGTCGTTGGGGTGCTGCGTTCAATCTCGTTTCGCGTGCCGATAACCCCAGGCTAGTTGCGCGCCACCTACTCGACGCGGTGTCGTTGGCGCCCATGCTACGTGGCGCGCGAATCGTCGACCTCGGCACCGGTGCGGGCTTGCCCGGGATACCGCTGGCCGTAGCGTGTCCGGAGCGCTCGTTCACCCTGATAGATCGCAGCGAGCGACGTATACGATTCGTGCGGCAGGCTGTGGTAGAGCTCGGGCTCAGCAACATCGTGCCGATTGCGATCGACTTCGACGATTTCCGAGCGGACACCTTGTTTGATACCGTGGTGTCGCGCGCAGTCGCTAAACCGGCCGCACTGTGGCGCGCCGCCGCCGGCCTGTTGTCTGCGGATGGACTCGCCCTCTTTCAGGTCGGCGAACTGGAGTTGCAGCCTGCAGATGTCGAAGCCGAAATCGAATCGGTTTCAGTGCGCGTCCCAGGGCTCAGCAGAACGCACTATGTGCTGCGCATGAAGCGCCGAAGTGCCGCGTAACTCGACCCGACAGGACTGAACAGAGATGACGCGGATCATTGCCGTAGCGAACCAGAAAGGCGGTGTCGGCAAGACCACTACCAGCGTCAATCTGGCGGCTTCACTCGCGTTATCGGGAAGTCGCGTGTTGTTGGTCGATCTCGATCCGCAGGGCAACGCGACGATGGGTTGTGGCGTTGAAAAAGGTGCGCTTGAGCGGAGTGTGTACGATCTGTTGATGAAATCGGCGCCACTTGCGACAGTAGTGCATCGATGCCCGACTGGATTCGAGTTGGTGCCGTCGAACATCGATCTCACGGCCGCTGAGGTGGAACTGCTGCAGGTCGATCAGCGCGAGCAGCGTTTGAAATCGGTGTTGTCGGAAACTGACGGCCGCTACCACTACGTGATAATCGACTGTCCGCCGTCACTGAACATGCTGACACTCAATGCGCTGGTAGCCAGCCGATCCGTGCTGATTCCAATGCAATGCGAGTACTACGCCCTCGAGGGTTTATCCGCGTTGCTCGAAACGATCGAGGGCGTGAAGCAACGCGCCAACCCCACCCTCCAAATAGAGGGCATTCTGCGCACCATGTATGATCCGCGCAGCAGTCTCACGCGCGATGTTTCGCGTCAGCTGCTGAAATTCTTCGGTGAAAAGGTGTTTCGTACGGTTATTCCGCGGAACATCCGGCTTGCAGAAGCGCCCAGTCACGGATTGCCGGTGGTTCTCTACGATCGGCAATCGCGCGGCGCAGTCGCGTACATGGCGCTCGCCGGTGAATTGAAACGCCATAGTTCGGGTGGGGAGGGTTCCGGGTGATCAAGAAGCGAGGTCTCGGACGCGGACTCGATGCCCTGTTGGGCACATCGGAGCGCCAACAGGACGACGAAGTGGCGGAGGTCTCCGGTGCCAACCTGGCGGAAATCCCGGTCGATCAGATCCATCCTGGTCAATATCAGCCGCGTCGCAACATTCGCGACGAAGGCATTGCGGAACTGGCGGCGTCGATCAAAGCGCAGGGCGTCATGCAGCCGATCGTGTTGCGACATCGCGCCATCGGTGGTTACGAGATCATCGCCGGAGAACGCCGCTGGCGTGCCACACAACTCGCTGGTCTCGATCGCATTCCTGCGGTCATCAAGGAAGTAAGCGACGAACGCGCCGTTGCGATGGCGCTGATCGAGAACATTCAACGTGAAGATCTGAATCCGCTCGAAGAGGCGCTTGCGCTGCAGCGCTTGTCGGAAGAGTTTCATCTGACGCAGCAGCAGGCAGCGGATGCGGTGGGCAAATCGCGCGTCGCCGTCACGAACCTCCTGCGGTTGTTGAATCTCGCCGCACCGGTTCGCGAGATGCTGGCAGAAGGCGAGCTCGAAATGGGGCACGCGCGGGCGTTGCTGTCGTTGTCGCCGCTCGAGCAGGAGCAAGCGGCGCGTCAGGTGATTGCGAAAGGACTTTCGGTTCGACAAACCGAAGCGCTCGTGCGGCAGCGGACGCGCCCCGCGTCGTTGACACCGATCGCTGCCGTGCGGCGCAAGGATCCCGACACCGCGCGCCTCGAGGTGGAACTGTCGGAGCGAATCGGTGCGCCTGTCGCGATCAACTTCGACGGGAAGAGCGCCGGCACGGTCGTCATTCGCTACACGAGCGTTGAGGAACTCGAAGGAATTCTCGCGCATCTACGTTGATGTACTTAGCCGTCGATTTATTGCACGGCACCATAGCCCTCTCTATACTACGCGCGCCTTGCGTACGGGGGCTCAGGTGGACACCACAGAAGCCCCACCAAGAATAAGCGAATCGGAATTCAGACCACGTAGAAGGATAGGCCTCGGCAATGTTCCGTTGGCGTTCCAGATCGTGGCCGTGCAAGGCGTTCTTGCGGTACTGCTCGCGACGATGTTCCTGTTGTTGAGCCGCGCTCACGCGATGTCCGGTCTGTTGGCCAGCTTCGTCGTAATTGCCCCGAGCATAGGATTTGCCAGGCGCGTCGCGGCGGCGGATGTGCCCGCAGGACGCGAGTTGGATGCGGCGCGACGACTGGTCGGCAGTGGTGTCGCCAAGCTGGTGCTGACGTTCGGGCTGCTGGTCGTGGCGTTTGCCTGGTTTCATCCCGAGCCGGTGGCGTTCTTCGTCACGATGATTGCGTTGCAGGCGGCGTATTGGTTCGCGCCAGTGTTGGCGCGCCGTTGAAGTGCGGCACAACTCTGACGGGTTTGAGGTAAAGGAAGTTCAATGGCGCACGAAGGGCTGACGACAGCTGAGTACATTCAGCACCACCTGACCAATCTGACGTATGGTCGGATGCCGGATGGGCGTTGGGCTTTTGCTGAATCCAGCGAGCAGGCGCGCGAGATGGGTTTCTGGTCCATCAATGTCGACTCGATGGCCTGGGCAATCGGCCTTGGCATCCTCTTCGCGTTTCTATTCGGTCGGGCGGCGAAGCGTGCGACGGCCGGCGTCCCTGGCGGACTGCAGAACGGTGTCGAGATGATCGTCGACTTCATCGACGAAATCGTCGGCAGCATCTTCTTCCACAAAAACCCGCTGATCGCGCCGATGGCGCTGACCATTTTCGTGTGGGTTTTCTTCATGAATCTGATGGACCTGATACCGGTGGACTGGTTGCCGATGGCAGCCGGCGCAATCGGTATCAGTCACATGAAGGTCGTGCCAACCACGGACCCGAACGTGACGCTCGGTATGGCGCTGGCCATATTCGTTCTCATCCTCTATTACAGCGTGCGCAACAAGGGCGTTGGCGGGTTCGTCGGCGAACTGGTGTTCCACCCGCTGCCGAAAGTGTTCGCGCCGTTCAACCTGTTTCTCGAAGGGGTGACGCTGCTCGCGAAGCCGCTGTCACTGGGCCTGCGTCTGTTCGGCAACATGTATGCCGGCGAGATGATCTTCATTCTGATTGCGCTGCTGTTCGGTGCCGGCCTCGGCTGGGCGTTGCTCGGTGGTGTACTGCAGTGGGCATGGGCTGTGTTTCACGTGCTGATCATCACGTTACAGGCGTTTATTTTCTCGGTACTGACGGTCGTGTACATGGCGCAGGCCCACGACGTCCAAGAAGACCATTAACCAAAGACTTAAGGAGCGATCATGGAACTGGCTGTTCTTCTTTACGTAGCAGGCGGATTGATGATGGGCCTCGGCGCCATCGGCGCCGCCATCGGCGTAGGGGTGCTCGGCGGGAAATTCCTCGAAGGCGTTGCGCGCCAACCCGAGCTGCTGCCGATGCTGCGTACACAGCTCTTCATCGTGCTGGCTCTGGTCGACGCGGTCCCGATGATTTCGGTAGGTATCGCGCTGTACGTGATCTTCGCGGTAGTACCGACCGCAATCGGCGGCTGACCGCACGGCGACCCAGTCACCTAACGGAGAGTCACGAGCGTGAACATTACATTGACACTCTTCGGGCAGTCGCTGACGTTCATCGTCTTCGTCTGGTTCTGCTTCAGGTTCATCTGGCCGCCGATCATTGCGGCGATGCGCGAGCGCCAGAAGACGATTGCCGACGGTCTGGCCGCATCCGAACGGGCAGAGAAAGATCTGGCTCTGGCGAAAGAAGGCGCGGCAGAACATCTGCGCCAGGCGAAGGAAGAGGCGCGCCAGATCATCGAACAAGCGCGTGGCCGTGCCGTGGCGATGATCGAAGAAGCGAAGAACGATGCGCGCATCGAAGGCGAGCGCCAGAAGGAAGCGGCGCGCGCAGAGATCGATCAGGACGTGAACCGTGCAAAAGAGAAGCTGCGCGCCCAAGTGGCGACGTTGGCGATCAGCGGCGCGGAGAAGATCCTGCAATCCTCGATCGACCGGACGCGCCACGCGCAACTGCTCGACAAACTCGTCGCTGAGCTGTGATCTGCCGCCATGGCTGAAATTGCGACGATCGCCCGACCCTATGCCAACGCGGTTTTCGAGATCGCCAAGAAGCGCCGCACGATCGATGAGTGGTCGCGCGAGCTGACAGTCATAGCTGCGGTTGCCGCGCAACCCGCTATACAGGAGGTGATCGATTCGCCGGCCGTTACCAGCCTGCAGAAGTCGACGACGCTGGCGAGAGTCTGTGGGGACGATATCAGCCGCGAAGGAAAGCAGTTCCTGCACGTGCTCGCTCGTAACAAGCGCCTGCATCTGCTCGCAGAGATCAGCGCGCAATACGAGGCACTGCGAGCGCTGGAACAAGCATCGCTCGATGTCGACGTCATCAGCGCGTATCCCCTCAACGACGCGGAGCAGAAGCGTTTGACAGAGACGCTCGCTCGTCGGTTCGAACGCGAGATCCGCCTAACCAGTCGCGTCGACGAATCGCTTCTCGGCGGTGTGGTCATCCGCGCCGGCGATACCGTCATCGACGGGTCGGTGCGAGGCAAATTAGAGAAATTGTCGGAAACGTTACAGCGGATTTGAAGCCGCCGGTGGTGCCGTTGCTGGCGCACCGAAATGAACTGGAGTGTGAGGACACGACATGCAACAACTGAATCCCTCTGAGATCAGCGACATCATCCGATCTCGGATCGAGAGCCTCGACCTCAAGTCCGAGGCGCAGAACGAAGGAACGATCGTCAGCGTCTCGGACGGCATCATCCGCATTCATGGTCTCGCCGAGGCACAGTACGGCGAGATGATCGAGTTCCCCGGCGGCGTCTACGGAATGGCGCTGAACCTCGAGCGCGACTCGGTGGGTGTCGTCGTGCTCGGTGAATACCTGAACCTGACGGAAGGCATGACGGCACGCTGTACGGGCCGAATCCTCGAAGTTCCGGTCGGCCGTGAATTGCTTGGCCGCGTTGTAGACGCACTCGGCAATCCGATCGACGGCAAAGGACCGCTGCGCACCACGCTGACGGCGCCGGTTGAGAAGGTGGCGCCGGGCGTTATTGCGCGTCAATCCGTTACTCAGCCGGTTCAAATCGGGCTGAAGTCGATCGACGCGATGGTTCCCATTGGTCGTGGTCAGCGCGAACTGATCATCGGCGACCGGCAGATGGGCAAGACCGCCATCGCCGTGGACGCGATCATCAACCAGCGCGATTCCGGCATTAAGTGCATCTACGTGGCAATCGGCCAGAAGATGTCGACGATCGCGAACATCGTGCGCACGCTCGAAGAACATGGCGCGATGAGCAACACAATCGTCGTCGCTGCAAGCGCATCCGACCCGGCGCCGATGCAGTACATCGCGCCTTACTCGGGCTGCTCGATGGGCGAGTTCTTCCGCGACCGCGGAGAAGACGCGCTGATCATTTACGACGACCTGACGAAACAAGCGTGGGCGTATCGCCAAATCTCGCTGCTGCTTCGGCGTCCGCCGGGACGCGAAGCGTATCCGGGCGACGTGTTTTACCTGCACTCGCGTTTGTTGGAGCGTGCATCGCGCGTCAACGCCGAGTATGTGGAGAAGATCACCAACGGCGAAGTGAAGGGGAAGACCGGCTCGCTCACCGCGCTGCCGATCATCGAAACGCAGGCCGGCGACGTTTCGGCGTTCGTACCGACGAACGTCATCTCGATCACCGACGGGCAGATCTTCC
>CAZLDA010000065.1:0-4063 GCA_964557875.1 uncultured Pseudomonadales bacterium
GACGTGAATATCGAGTGTGTGGTGCTGGATGCGTTGGGCGTGGTGTTTCGGGCCGCGGACGACGTGGCCGAACTGCTGATTCCGTTCGTACGCAGTCGCGGCGGGGTCGAAGACGCAGGCGCCATCGAAGCGGCCTATCTCGACGCCAGCCGAGGGTCGATCACCGCCGATGCGTTCTGGCTGAAGATCGGCTTGTCACCGTCGCTGGAGGACGACTATCTGAGCGGCCACGCGCTGACGCCGGGTGCGCGCGAATTCCTCGTGCATGCAAGCGATGCGGGCGCGCCGGTGTGGCTTCTCTCCAACGATGTCGAACGCTGGTCGAGAAAACTGCGCGGCGCATTCTCGCTGGATGCTTGGCTCAGCGGTGCCGTGATCAGCAGCGATGCGGCCGCGCGCAAACCGGACGCCGCCATCTACCACTACTTCATGCACAGGAGCGGGTACCATGCGGCCGCGATTCTGTTCGTCGACGACCGTGAGAAGAACGTCGCCGCTGCGGCGGCGTTGGGCATCCAAGGGTTGCAGTTCGGCGTAAACACCGGGTTCGTTTCCCTGACGCCGCACTTGAGGGGATTCCGGTGACTGCGGAGATATCGCTGAAACCGTTCACGCGCGCCCATCTCGCCGCGCTCGCGAAATGGATGCGACAACCGCACGTCGCGCCGTGGTATCCCGAACCCGAAGCGAATCTGGCATGGGCCGAAAATCCGCCGGATGGCGGCTTCCAGCGCATCATTGCGCGCGGCAACGCCGACGTTGGATACATCCGCTGGCAATACGTGAGTCGCGAAACGCTCGACTCGTTGGGCTTGCACGACATTCCGGAGAACTCGGTAGATGCCGACATCCTGATCGGCGACCGCAGCGACGTCGGTAAAGGTTCCGGGCCGCTGGCGCTCAACGCGCTGGCTGACGAGCTGCGCCGGGACCCGCGTGTGGCGCTGATCGGGCTCACCACGTCGGTTCGCAACACGCACGCGCATCGCGGCTTCGAGAAGGCCGGCTTTCGAATTTCGCGTCAGTACGATCCAGACGGCTTCGGTCCGTGTCACCTGATGATTCTGAATCTGCGCTGAAATCGGCCTTGCGAACCGTGCAGAGAGAGGCATGCGACGCTATCCTGCGTTGCGCGGATCGTACAAGACCATGCACACAGGAGCGAAACGCCCATGACAGCGTCAGCACCGGAAGGATGGCACACCGTCACACCGCGCATCGTCGTCAGCGACGTTGAAGCACTGATCGATTTTCTGCGGCACACGTTCGGCGCCGAAGGCGAGTTTCGCGCGGCGATGCCATCCGAGATCAGAATCGGCGACTCGATTGTGATGGTGAGCGGTGCAGGCGTTCGCGACACCGTCACCGCGTTCCTCTACGTCTACGTTGCCGATGCAGACGCCACCTACGAACGCGCGCTCGAGGCGGGCGCACAGTCGCTCGAAGAGCCGATGGATCTGCCCTACGGCGATCGACGCGGCATGGTGAAAGATCCGTGGAACAACATCTGGCAGATTGCAACGCGGCAGGAAACCCTTTCTCAGGAAAAGCTGTCGGTGGATGAGATCCGCAAACGCCACGAAGAATTCGATTCGAAGCCGTGATGGAGTAATGATCAAAGGCAGCTGTTTGTGCGGTGGCGTCACGTTCGAGTTCGACCATTTCACCGGTCCGTTCGAACTGTGTCATTGCAGCCGTTGTCGCAAAGTCAGCGGATCTGCGTTCATGGCCGGCGTCGCTACGCGACGCAGCGCGTTCCGATTCCTGACGGGCCACGATCTGGTGAGAACGTACGACGCGCCCATCCTGAAAGAACCCCCCGCATATCGCAGCATCTTCTGCAATCGTTGCGGTTCGCCTGTGCCGGATCCGTCGTCGAATTCGGAGTGGATCGAAATCGCGGCGGGCACGCTCGACGACGACCCGCAGGTGCGACCCGATAAACACATCTTCATCGAGAAAAAAGCGCCGTGGCACGACATCGCCGACGCATTGCCACAACTCGACGAAGCGGCGCTACTCGAATATCGCTCGCGGCGGTGATCTTCGACGGACCTCTCTATTGCTCGCTATTACTCGCGCAATCTATTACCCGGACGATCTATCTCCCAAGAAGGGGATGCGGTCTAATGCGCGCCGCGTGAATGCCGCAAACGAGGAATGTATGGCAACGCATACTGCCGAAGTCTCCTGGTCGCGCGGCGAGCAGAAGTTCGTGGACAACCGCTACAGCCGTAAACACGTGTTGAAGTTCGACGGCGGCGCGCAGGTGCCGGGTTCGTCATCGCCGCACGTGGTGCCGTTGCCCTATTCGGATGCAACGGCGGTCGATCCCGAAGAAGCGTTCGTCGGTTCGATCGCGAGTTGTCACATGCTGTTCTTTCTGTCGATCGCGGCTGCGCGCAAGTTCCGCATCGACGAGTACCACGACAACGCGGTAGGTGTGATGGCCAAGAACGCCGCAGGGAAAATGGTCGTTGCGACGGTGACGCTGAAGCCCGAAGCGAAATTCTCCGGCGACAAGTTGCCGACGCGCGCCGAGATCGACGCGATGCATCACGAAGCGCACGCGGAGTGCTTCATCGCGAACTCGGTCAAAACCAACGTGCATTGCGAGCCGGTTTATGTCGAGTAATTCGCCACTTGCGGCACTGTTCGAACACGAGCTGCCGAGATTCTGGGTGTTGCTGATCGTCGCGGCGGCGTTCGTGTGGGCTACCGGAGACACTTTGCCGCCGCTGGTGGCGTCGCACTTCGGCCTCGGCGGCCAGGCGGACGGCTTCATGGCGCGGAGCGACTACATGTCGTTCATGCTGATCGGCGTTGTTGCCATTCCACTGTTGATCGTGATTCCGCAGCGCTTCGTGGAAACGATGCCGCCGCGATTGATCAACGTGCCGAATCGCGAATACTGGCTGGCGCCTGAGCGGTTCGAATCGACCATCGGCTATCTGCGCAATCACTCCGTGTGGTTTGCCATGCTGTTCATGGCGTTGCTGTGCTTCATCCATTGGGAAGTGGTGCAGGCGAACGCGCGTACACCCGCGCGTCTGATGGCGCAGCCGTTCGTGATTGGAATGGGTGTATACGTCGTAGCAGTTCTGTTCTGGATTGCGGCGTTGATCCGGCACTTCACGCAGCGACCGGCGGATTGACTTCGCCGGCCGTGGATCACGGCGCGACGCTGCGCAAGGTATCGCGCAGGCTCATCCCCTTCCTGTTCCTGTTGTACGTAGCGGCGTATCTCGACCGTATCAACGTCGGCTTCGCACAACTGCAGATGAAGAGTGCGCTCGGCTTCAGCGACGCGGTGTACGGGTTGGGTGCCGGCATCTTCTTCATCGGCTACTTCCTGTTCGAAGTGCCGAGCAACTTGATCCTCGCTCGTGTTGGTGCGCGTGTGTGGATCGCGCGCATCATGATCACGTGGGGGCTCATCTCGTCGGCAATGGCGTTCGTGCAGACGCCCGCGAGTTTCTATGTGCTGCGCTTCCTGCTCGGCGTGGCGGAAGCGGGCTTCTTCCCCGGCGTCATCTATTACCTCGGCCTGTGGTTTCCGGCGGAAGAACGCGCCACTGCGGTCTCGAAGTTCATGACGGCAACCGCCATCGCGGGCGTCATCGGCGGGCCGTTGGCCGCCGTGCTGTTCAAACTCGAAGGCGTTGCGGGCCTTGCGGGTTGGCAATGGATATTCGTTGCCGAAGGTCTGCCGTCGGTGCTGCTCGGCGTGATCGTGCTGTTCTTTCTCACGGAACGTCCGGACACGGCGCGCTGGTTGTCGCCGGAGGAGCGCGCGTATCTGAGTGCACGCGTGAAAGCGGGCGATGACACCATCGATCGGCACGGCGCCACGCCGTTGCGCGCCGCGTTGATGCATCCGATCGTGTGGCGGCTCGCGTTGTTGTACTTCACGCTGATCGTCGGGTTTTACAGCATCAGTTTCTGGTCGCCGCAGATCATTCAATCGCTCTCCGGCCTCGGCAATGTGCAGGTGGCGCTGATTTCGGCCGTTCCGTATGTGGTCGCAGCGGTGGCGATGGTGATCGTCGGTGCGCATTCCGAC
>CAZLDA010000065.1:4073-7066 GCA_964557875.1 uncultured Pseudomonadales bacterium
GCCACTGCTCGGCGTGCTTGCGCTGAGTGTTGCTGCCGCGGGTATCTGGAGCGCGGTGCCGGTGTTCTGGTCGTTACCCACCGCGTTTCTCACGGGCACCGCCGCGGCCGGCGCCATCGCGCTGATCAACTCGTTCGGAAATCTCGCGGGGTTTGCGGCGCCGTATGCAATCGGTCGTGTGCGTGAAGCGACCGGCAGCTATTCCGTGAGCCTTCTGTTGATAGCGGCGTCGCTCGTGTGCAGCGTCGTCATCGTGTTGAGCCTGCGCGGGCGGCTGTTCAATCCTTCACCTGGATCGTCGCCAGATATTCGACCATCTCGCTGATTTTGTCCGTCGCGCGCGCCTCTCTAGGTTTGTTGGCGCCATCCGGTTCGCCGAAGATGTTGCCCCAGACGGGCATCATCCGGTCGCCGTGCGCCCTGATCACCTCCCGTCCGTCGATGGCTGCCGCCACACGAGCCGTCGGAAACACTCCGTCGTTGCGCTTCGCGAGATAACGCAGGTCCGGCATCGCCCGCGGAGAATCGGCCAACGCCGGACCGTCGCCCTCCCCGTAGCGGCCGTGGCAACTCGCGCAATTGGCCACGTATAGCTCGCGACCCGAGGTCGTGTGCTGCGAGCACCCGCAGGCGAACAGCAACATCCCGACACATGATCCGAGCGCGAACGCGGTACGCATTGTTTTTGCAGGATCAGGTGCCCGGCCGCGGGTGGCTATACGAACTTCCACCAAGTGACCTGCGGGTAATTCCGGCGAACAATGGCGCTCGGTTCACCAGCGGAGTCCGGACAATGCCGACCAAACCCTGGAAGGCGATTCTGGTTGCGGTTCGCGACCCGGGAGCGCGCAAGCAGATCGCGATCCGCAAGGCGGCGCGCATAGCGGCGTCGTCAGGCGCGCGCATCACGCTCTTTCACGCGTTCTCGGTACCGTTTCCATTGCCGAACCCGACCCTCTCGGATCCGAAGGCAATACTGAGCGCGGTTGCCGGCCGGAGACGCGATGAACTGCGGGAACTCGCGCGACCGTTGCGTGCGCGCGGCATCGCGGTGGAATGCGAAGTCGCCTGGGACTTTCCTCCGGCTCACGCAATCGTACGGCGCGTGCTCGCCGACAAACCGGATCTGTTGGTGGCCGAGTCGCATCGTCACTCGCGGTTGGCGCGCTGGTTTCTTGCGAATTCGGACTGGGAATTGATCCGCGAGTGTCCGTGCCCCGTCTGGTTCGTGAAGCAGGAGAAGCTTGCGAAGAGCGTCCGCGTTCTGACCGCGATCGATCCGACGCATGCGCGAGCGAAACCCGCGGCGCTCGACGACCGGCTGCTGCAGACCTCGGCAGCCGTGACGCGAGGGCTAGGTGGAAAAGTCGACCTGATACACGTCGAGGACGTGGGCCGCCTGCTTCCGCCGCGGCTGATCACGCGATCCGCGAAGGAGACCGCCGCCATCGGCGCAGTCACGCCTGAAAGCATGGTCCGCCTCGCGAAGCGCAATCACGTTGCGGTGGCGAGGCACATTCTGAAGATGGGAACGCCTGCAGACGAGCTGGTCGCGAGCGCCGCCGCATTGAAGGCCGATCTGCTGGTGATGGGCGCCGTGTCGCGCAGTGGTCTCGGTCTCTCGCACATCGGCAGCACCGCCGAAGCGGTGATCGACAACGTGACGTGCGACGTGCTGATCGTCAAACCGCGGCAATTCAAGACCGCGGTGCCGCGCAAAGGACCGAAGCTGGCCAGCTGAGTTTCAAGGAACGACGGCGGTGAGCGAATTCGAAAGCAAGCCGCGGAGTGTTGTGCCGGGAGAGTGATCCTAGATTGATGCCCAGAACGTCGCCGAGTTTCCGGTGACGTAGTGAGGAGGCATCATGAACACCTCGATTCCGACAACAGCGCCGATGACCACTCTGTTCGATACCGACTTACAGTTCGATACCGAGGCGCAGCGCTGGAGCGCCGTGCAGCGCCGCGACGTGCGTGCCGACGGCGCGTTCCTCTATTCCGTGCGCACCACCGGGGTGTACTGCAGGCCGTCGTGCGCATCGCGGTTGGCGCGTCGCGAGAACGTTGCGTTTCATGCGAGCTGCGCCGATGCCGAGCGGGCCGGGTTCAGACCCTGCAAACGTTGCCGGCCGAACGAAGCACCGCTCGCAGAGCGGCAGGCGGCCGCGGTCGAGAAAGCGTGTCGCTTGATCGAAACGGCCGACGCGCCGCTGCCGCTCGATGAACTCGCAGCGGCGGTCGGCATCAGCCGCTACCACTTCCATCGCGTCTTCAAAGCGTGCACGGGAGTAACACCGAAGGCGTATGCCGATGCGCGGCGCGCCGACCGCGTTCGCAACGAATTGCCGAAACGCGCGTCGGTGACGGATGCAATCTACGAAGCGGGTTTCAATTCGAACGGCCGCTTCTACGCGCAGACGTCGCAGACGCTCGGTATGAAGCCGAGCGATTACCGCGCCGGCGGCAGCGGCGCATCGATTCGCTTCGCGGTGGGACAGTGTTCGCTCGGCTCGATTCTGGTGGCGGCCACCGCACGCGGCGTGTGTGCGATCACGCTCGGCGACGATCCGGATGAACTCGTGCGCGATCTGCAGGACCGTTTTCCCAATGCAACGCTGAGCGGCGGCGACGCCGCGTTCGAGCAGTGGGTTGCGACGGTGGTCGGCTTCGTCGAGGCGCCGCAACTCGGTCTCGATCTGCCGCTCGACGTACGCGGCACGGCGTTTCAGCAACGCGTGTGGAAAGCGTTGCGCGAAATTCCACCGGGTTCGACCGCGAGCTATGCCGACATTGCAACGCGCGTGGGCGCGCCGAAGGCCGTGCGTGCCGTTGCGCAGGCGTGCGCTGCCAACGCGCTCGCCGTGGCGATTCCGTGTCATCGCATCGTTCGCAAAGACGGCGCGTTGTCGGGTTATCGCTGGGGTGTGGATCGGAAACGTGAGCTGCTGAAGCGCGAGGCAATTCTGAAGCGCGAGCCAATTCTGAAACGCAAG
>CAZLDA010000065.1:7166-10843 GCA_964557875.1 uncultured Pseudomonadales bacterium
TGCGCGAGAGTTACGCGACCGATGCGCTCTTCCGCAAACGCATCGTGATGGAGCGGCACGGTTACGGTCGTGGCGAGTACGGCTACTTCGCGTATCCGTTACCGGAACGTGTGGCGCAATTGCGCACGTCGCTGTATGCGCCGCTCGCCGTCATCGCGAACCGCTGGAACGAAGCGATGAAGGTGGAGACGCGTTATCCCGCCGAGCACGCCGCGTTTCTCGCGCGCTGTCACGACGCGGGTCAGGTGCGGCCGACACCGCTCGTGCTGAAGTACCGCGAAGGCGACTACAACTGTCTGCATCAGGATCTCTACGGCGATCACTTCTTCCCGTTGCAGGTTGCGGTGCTGTTGTCGGAACCCGTGCAGGATTTCACCGGCGGCGAGTTCGTGCTCACCGAACAGCGGCCGCGCATGCAGTCGCGTGTGGAAGTGGTGCCGCTGCAGCGCGGCGATGCGGTGGTGTTTCCGGTGCAGCGACGTCCGGTGCGTGGCACGCGCGGCGTGTATCGTGTGACACTGCGTCACGGTGTGAGCCGGGTTCGTTCCGGTAACCGTTTCACGCTGGGGATCATCTTTCACGACGCGCGTTAGCCGCCCGCGCAGGAGCCATGTCGAGAGTCCGCCACGCACTGATCGTCGTCATGTTCGCCGTGGTGAGCGGCGGCTATGACGCGGCACATGCGGATGCAACCGGCAGCGTCGCGGGCTCCGTGGCGCTCGGTGATGTAAAACCCGTTCCGCTGCCGCCGGGATATAAAGCGCGCACGAAGAAACCGATCGCCGAGCCCGATGCGCCGCGCGCCATTGTGTATCTCGAGCGCGACGACGGTGTATATCCGCCGCCTGCGCCAGCGGCCGTGGCCGACATCGGTCAGCAGGGTTATCAGTTCAGGCCCGGCGTGATGGCGGTGCGCACCGGCACGCAGGTGGCGTTCCCGAATCACGACGACGAGTTCCACAACGTGTTTTCGTATTCGCGTGCGAAACGTTTCGATCTCGGTCGCTTCCGTAAGGACGAGCAGAGTCCGCTGATCACGTTCGATCAACCCGGGCTCGTGAAGATCTACTGTGAGATTCACAAGCACATGCGCAGCCTGCTGCTGGTGCTCGACACGCCCTGGTTCGTAGAAACGGATAGCGGCGGACGCTTTCAGATCGAACGTATTCCGCCGGGCACCTATCGCCTGCGCGCGTTCCTGCCGACGGAGGAGACGCTCGATTCGCACGTGACCGTAGTTGCTGGGCAGACCACCCAGACCACATTGCCGGTGCCCTGACTTCTCGAACAAAGAGACTCTGCAAACGAAGATGACTTTTCGAACGAAGTTGCTGCAGGCGATTCTCGCGGTAGTCGCGGCAAGCACCGCTGCGAGTCTGTTCGTTGCGCAGCGACAGAGCAGCGAGTCGTACGACGCGCTGGTGGACGAGTTGTTCCGCAGCCAGGCAACGGCGTTCGAACGCGAGCACGAAATGCGCCTCGAAGTGGCGGCCGGGGAAATCGAACGCCTGGCGATGTCGGTGCGGTTGTTCGCCGCACTCGAAGAGAACGATCCCGAAGTCTACAAAGTGGCCGGCGACGAGTTGCGCCAGGGCGAGTTCGCCTTCTTCCGCTTGTTGGACGCACACGGCAACGTCATTCCACCGCCCGCGGATGGAAGAGCCGGCGTGTTCGATCCGGCGAACGTGCGCGGCATGCTGGTGCCGCACGAGCGGGCCGCCAACGGTCCTGCAAAGGTGCACGTGGGTTTCATCGAAATGCTGCGGGGCGCACAGCCTTCGGTTGCCTATCGCATCATGTCGACGCCGATCTCGAACTTCGAGACCACGGTGGGCACGCTGATTCTGGGCCAGCGCATCAGGCGGCTGGGTACCGAAGGGGATCAGCGGAGCGAAGGTCTGCATTCGGCATTGTGGATAGACGGAAGGCTGGTGGGCGGCGACGTGCCCGCCGCATTGCACGATGCGCTTGCCGTGGCGCTGGACGCTTCGCACCCCGATACATCGGTTGGCGATGAACTGACGGCGGAGGGCAAGAACTACCGGTTCGACCGGTTCCGGCTGAACGAAGGGTCGCCGTATCCGCCGGTGGATCTCGTGTCAGTGTTCCCCACCGGCGGCTTCGAAGCGCAGCAGCGCAATCTGGCAATACGTATTGCAGGTACGGGTGCCGCCGCGCTGGTGATTGCCGCGTTGGTGGGTCTTGCACTCTCGCGACAACTCGCACAGCCGCTCGCGGCACTCGTTGCCGCGACACGACGCATCCGTCAGGGAGACTACGATCTCGCGCTGCCGCCGTCGTCCACGCGCGAGATCGACACGCTTTCGGCATCGTTCAACGACATGGCTGCGGGACTCGCGCTGAAAGATCGGTATCAGGCGGTGTTGCATCAGGTGACCGACCCCACCGTCGCCGATGAGCTGATTGCGGGCCGCATCAAGCTCGGCGGCGAGTTGCGCGACATGACGGTGATGTTCTGCGACATTCGCGATTACACGCCGATGACTGTCGGGCGAGCGCCGGAAGAAGTGATCGAGATTCTGAACCATCACATGGGCGCGATGACGCGCATCGTTCAAGCGCACAAGGGCGTCATCAATCAGTTCGCCGGCGACGCCGTCATGGCGTTGTTCGGCGCACCGCAGAGTTACGGCGACGACGCAGAACGCGCGGTGCGGTGCGCCCGGGCAATGATGTTGGAGCGCGAACGCATGAACGTCGATGCCGTGCATACGCTGCGCATCGGCGTGGGTATTGCATCGGGACCGATGGTGGCCGGTTGCATCGGCGAAGAAAGCCGCAGCGACTACACGGTAGTGGGCGAACGGGTGGTACTCGGCGCGCGTATCGCAGCGGTGGCGGCGCCAGGACAGATTCTCGTCGACGAAACGACGCGCGCTCGTATCGGCAGCGCGTTCGTTGCGCAGGCGCAGGCGCCTTTGCACCTGAAGGGTTTTGCCGAGCCGGTGGTTGCGTTTGCGATCACGGCCGAAGGTGCGGCGTAGTGACGAAACGAGCCATGCGTGTTGCGACATTGCGCGCGTTGCTCGTTGCCGCGTGTCTGATATGCGGAGCGCGCGCTGCGTTTGCGCAGGACGTACTCGACGACATCGATCGCAAGCTCGCCTATGCGTCCGACGACGGCGCATGGGTGGTGGATCTGTCACTGATGTCCGACGTTACGCTCTACGCGCAGGATGCGCCGGCGCAAGGCCTGCTGTTCTCAGATAACGACGAATATGTGGCGCCGCGCGTAGCGGCCTTTCTCGACGTGGGCTACGCAGAGTGGCTCGTGTTGCACGCGCAGGTAGCGGGCGATCGCGGCTTCGATCCCGGTGAAGCGAGCAGCGGTGACGCGCGCATCGACGAGTTGTTCGTCGATGTACACGTGACCGACGCGGGGCGGTTGACCCTGCGGGTCGGCAAGTTCGCGTCGTCGTTCGGGGGCTGGATCGCGCGTCATCTCGCGTGGGAGAACCCGATGATCACCGCGCCGCTCATCTATGAAGACGTGTTGCCGATGACCGACCGCACCGCGCCGTTGAACGACGCGGCGTTTGCGTCGCGGCGCAACACCGTGGACAAGCAGCGCGACTGGGTGCCGATCGTCTGGGGACCGTCTTACACCAGCGGTGTGTCGCTGTCGGCCGGTACCGATACGGTGGATGCGACGGTGG
>CAZLDA010000066.1:0-7021 GCA_964557875.1 uncultured Pseudomonadales bacterium
TTGGAGTCGACCACGTAATGACGTTTGAATCCAGCAACTATCTCGATCGCATCGTGCAAGATCCAGAGATCCTGGGCGGTCGGCCCGCGGTCAAAGGAACTCGCATCCCGGTTGAAGTCGTGCTCGAGTATTTGACCAACAATCCCGATTTCGACGAACTGTTTGCCGACAATCGCTTCGAGGGTGGCAGCGTCGAGCGGGCGGTTGAACGCGACGATGCCGCCGTAGGCCGAAGTGGGATCGGTTGCGTACGCGCCCTGATAAGCCGCACGCAAATCGTTGCCGATCGCCACGCCACACGGATTCGCGTGCTTGACGATGACGCACGCCGGCTCATCGAAGACACGAACGCACTCGAGCGCCGCGTCAGTGTCGGCCACGTTGTTGTACGACAGTTCCCTGCCTTGCAGCTGCCGCGCGCCGGCGACGGTACCACCGATGGTGGCCACACCTCTGTCCACGTATAGCGCCGCGCGTTGATGCGGGTTCTCGCCATATCGCATCGTTTCGCGCTTCTGGAACTGCAGATTGAGGAACTCGGGAAATTCCCTATCTGCGCCCAGCAGATACGAGGCAACTGCGGCGTCGTAACGCGCCGTGTGCGAAAAGGCCTTTGCGGCAAATCGATGCCGCTGCTCGAATGTCGTTCCACCGGCGGAAATCGCCGCGCGCACCTCTTCGTAGTCGTTGGCATCGACGATGACAACCACGTCAGCGTGATTCTTCGCGGCAGACCGGATCATCGCGGGGCCGCCGATGTCGATGTTCTCTACCGCCAGTTCTGCGGTGACGTCAGGACGCGCCACGGTCGCTTCGAACGGATACAGATTGACCACCACCAGGTCGATCGGCGCGATGCCGTGTTGCGCCATTACACCGTCGTCGGTGCCGCGGCGGCCCAGCAGGCCGCCGTGGATCTTCGGGTGCAGCGTCTTTACGCGGCCATCCATCATTTCCGGCGAGCCGGTATATTGCGCTACCTCGCGCGCGGCGATGCCTGCTTCAGCTAGCGTGAGGTGAGTGCGGCCGGTCGACAGAATCTCGACGCCCCGTTCCGAAAGCGCGCGTGCCAGTTCCACGATTCCGGTTTTGTCGGAAACGCTCAACAGCGCCCGACGGATCGGACGCAACATGTTGTCTGTCATGGTCTCAATCTTCCAGCAGGCCGTACTGAAGGAGTTTCTTGCGAAGCGTGCCACGGCTGAGCCCGAGCACTTCCGCCGCTCGGGTCTGATTGTCGCCGACATAGCGCATAACGCTCGTGAGCATCGGACGCTCCACTTCCGCCATCACCAGGTCGAACAGTCCACACGTGGTCTCACCATCGAGCGCATCGAAGTACGCATTCAGCGCGCCTTCGACGCAGCGGTGCAATGGTCGTTCGTCGAAGTCCGCAAACGAAGCGGCGTGCGCGGCGGGTGCATGCACACCGGCCGCCTTTGCACCCGCGCGCTTGCGCAGTTTCGGAGCAGCGCGTTTCAAGCAGCCCTCATATGCGCATCGCGATCGTCGAAGTTGCAAAGGAAGGTCAGCTGTTCGTTCGGAAGCTGGAGTTCGTTGAATGCGCGAATCCGCAAGGCGTCGATCGCGAGACCCTGCAGATACGCTTTCGCGTGTTTGCGTGCGATGCGCACACCCTGCTCCGCTCCGTAGAAGTCGTGGATGTGCGCGATGTGTCGTATCGCAATCGACAACACCTCAGCCTGCGAACGCACGCGCGGCGGCCGTCCGCTCAGCGCGTCTGCTATATCGCCAGGCAACCAGGGCGCACCCAACGCCGCGCGTCCGATCAGCACCCCATCGGCACCCGTGTGCGTCAACACGCGACGCGCGTGCTCCGCAGTGGTGATGTCGCCGTTGGCAAAGACTGGAATATTCACAGCGGCCTTGATTGCCGCGATCGTGTCGTATTCCGCGGCGCCCATGAACCGGCACGCGCGTGTTCGGCCGTGCACCGCGATCGATGCAACGCCTGCGTCTTCGGCGATTCGTGCAACTGCAACGCCATTGCGTTGCTCCGGAGACCAGCCCGTACGAATCTTCACGGTCACAGGAACCGACACCGCCTCGACAGCCGCCCGCAGAATTCGCGCCACCAGTGATTCGTCGCGCAGCAACGCGGATCCGGCGGCCTGATTGCAGACCTTCTTCGCCGGGCAACCCATGTTCACGTCGATGATCTCCGCGCCATCGTCCGCTTCGCGTTTGGCTGCGGAGGCTATCCGCTCGGGATCTGCGCCGGCAATCTGCACGACACGCGGTCGGGCGCCAACGACCGTCTCACGCCGCAATCGCGATGTCCGCGTTTGCCACAAAACCGGGTTCGCGCTCGTCATCTCCGCAACCACAAGCCCGGCACCAAGGTTCCATGCGAGTTCGCGGAACGGCACGTCGGTGACTCCGGCCATTGGGGCCAGAACAACGGCGTTTCGCAACCTGTGAGGGCCGATCGCGACCACGCAGAATCCGGGTGGAAAAAAAGGGCTGCCATCATAACGCCGCGTCCGCGAGACGCAACGCCGATGCACGCAGGAAACGCGTATGAACGCGAACGAAAACGGTCGCTCAGCGAAACTGGATGTAGTAGCTCACCGCATCGGTTCCGGGATCTTCGATCGCGAGTGCGATGTGTACCGGCGTCATCGGCGCGAACATCGTCGCGCCCTTCAATTCCCCGGCGAGATACTCCTCGGGTTTGAAACGACGCGCCGCAATCGGCCGACCTTCCATCGACGAGAAACGCAGTTCGATCACCGGGAAGGGTTGCTCGAAGCGCGCCTGATTCACGATGAGCGCGTCCACCATCAACTCGCCCGGCACATCCGGATTCGCGCGCACCACGAGATTCTTCGAGCGAATCTCGTCCAAGGAACGCATCACCGGCAATGTGCACTGCAAATGTGGACACAACCATTCATATACCGGTCGGATGTCCGGATTTTTCGCCCACGTATCGAACTGCAGATACAGCACTTGCGCCGAAAGCAACCCGATCGCACCCAGAACTACCAGCGGCATCCACCATCGACGGTAACGGCGCGTCGGCAGCGCAATCAGTTCTTCGGGCGTCAGCGCGAGTGGCGCCGGAACCGGTGCACGTTCGGGCTCGGCATCGGTCATCTCTGCGGCGCTCGTGACGGCGTCCTCAGCCTCGGATGCCACGCGCTCCGATGCCGGCGGCGGCATCCCCGACGACTTCGCTGCATTTGCCGCCGCGAGTCTCATTCGACGTGCCCTGCGCGTGAGAATACCGCCCGATGCGGGTGCCTTATCGCCCGAGGGCTTCGTCTCCGACGAAGCCGGTTGCTCCGGCGCACTTGCGACGACAACCTCTTCGGCACGTGAGGGCGCCGACTGCCGTTCGTCATCTCCCAACGGTTTTGCGGTGGGGCGAGCACGCTCAGCCGGAGCGTTCCGTATTTCAGGCTGCGGCTTCGGCTGAGGTGGCGGCGTGTGGGCCTTCGGTTCCGGATCGGCGCGGAGTTCGTCGAGCAGCGCGTCCAGCGCTTCGTTCGCGCTTTCGCCCGGCTTCAAGCGCGGGCCGGATGCGGGCACCAGATGTTCGAGCCCGGCGAATACGGAAAGACACGCACCGCATCGAACGCGGCCCGCGGCGGCCTTGAGTTGCACTTCCGTCACACGAAAGCGCGTCCGACACGTCGGACATTGCGTTATCAACGGCTCGGAAGACCCTTCAGCCACGCGATCTGATTCCTTGCACCATCACCCAGTCATCGCGGATTTGCGGTGGCTCGAAGGTGAAGTCCGGATAGTGGGACGTGACCGTTTCGAGTTGATGCACAAGCATGCCTGACATCACCAGCGCACCGCCCGGCCTGACCAACTGCGTCAGCATCGGCGCGAGCGACACGAGAGGTCCTGCCAGGATGTTGGCAAGCACGAGATCGTGAGTCGTCCTTTCCAATCCGTCCGGCGTGATTATCGTGATCCGTTCCGATGCGACGCCATTGTAGGTTGCGTTGGCGCGCGTCGCGAGACACGCCTGCGGATCGTGATCGACGGCGACCACGTGACGTGCGCCAAGCAGCAACGCGGCAATACCGAGAATCCCAGAGCCGGCGCCGTAGTCGACCACGGACCATCCATCGATGCGTCGTCGTGCGATCCACTCGAGGCACATCGCGGTGGTGGCATGTCCGCCGGTGCCGAACGCGAGACCCGGGTCGATCCGCAGCACGGCGGCTTTCCCGCTCGGCAACGGTGCATCGCGAGGCAGCACCCACAATCGGTCGTCGAAGCAGTGTTCGATCGCATAGTTGCGCCAAGTGTGGGACCAGTCGGCATCTTCGACGAAGCGAACATCGAGAGTTGCGGCATGCGCATCCAATTCGGAGTGGAGACCATCGCGCAGTGCCGCGAGATCGACCTCTAGCGGAAACAGTGCGTCGAGTTCTGCGTGCGGCCACAACGGTGTCGCGCCGGGCGCGGGCTCGAGCACGGGTTCATCGCCCGCGTCACGCACGGCAACGCTCTCGGCGCCGAGTTCCATCAACAGATCAGACAGAGTTTCGATCCGCGCGGCGGGCAGCGAAAGCCGGATGCTCAGCCAGGCCATTGCGTCACCGACGCAGAACCGTCATTCGATGCGAAACACTCATTCGATCCGGAAAAGCGGCGTACCGGTTTCTACGGGCGATGCGTCTTCCACATTCACCTCGGCGATGCGGCCGGGCCGTTCTGCTTCGATCTGATTCATCATCTTCATGCTCTCGATGATGCACAGCACGTCGCCGACGGCGACGGTCTGACCCACGCGAACGAACGGACGCTCACCGGGTGCCGGCGCGCAATAGAAGGTTCCGGTCAACGGTGCACGCACGACGAAGCCGCGCGACGAACGACTCGCGGCTGGGCGAGCTTGCATGGGCGCGTCGGCTGCCGGCGCCGCGATGCTTTTCGGTACCAACGGCCTCGCAATGCGTATCGACTCATCGCCGGTCCGCACTTCGAGTTCGGAAATGCCGGATTGCTCCACCATGTCGATCAGCTTCTTGATCTTGCGCAGATCCATCGGCGCTATGCCTCCAGCGCATCCATCGCATAGGTCAGCGCATATTCGTAGCCGCGCGCACCGAGACCGGTGATTACGCCGCGCGCTACATCCGATAGATACGAGCGCTGGCGAAAATCCTCGCGCGAGTGCACGTTCGACAGATGCACCTCGATGAACGGTATGCCCACACCGAGCAACGCATCCCGCAGCGCAATGCTGGTGTGCGTGAATGCGCCCGGATTGAACACGATGTAGCCGACACCCTCACCTTTCGCCGCGTGAATGCGATCGACGAGCACGTGCTCGGCATTGCTCTGCAGGCTCTCGACCGAGTGCCGCCGCGACTTCGCCAGCTTGGTGAGGCGCGCGTCGATGTCGGCGAGCGTGTCTTTGCCGTAGATCTCAGGCTCACGCGCACCCAGCAAATTCAGATTCGGGCCGTTCAGGACGAGTAATTTGGCCATTTGAGCCGCCGCTCACGAGACCGCGGGATTGTCGCTGAACCGCGCCGCAGGTGCCAGGCGCGGGGATGCCTCACAGGGCCGGGGGAGATCAAACGCCGGAGAGTACGCGTCCGAGGTGGCGTTCGAATGCGCCGCGATCCATTTCGCCCTGCATGCGCAGCGCGCTGATCTCGCGACCATCGAGGCCGAAGAACAACATGCTCGGCGGACCGAATAAACCGAAGTGATGCAATAGTTCCTGGTCGATCGGATCTGTGGACGTAACGTCGGCCTGCAGCAGTTGGAAACGACCGAGCTGAGCCGCAATCGCGGGTTCGGAGAACACGTTGCGCGCCATCACTTTGCACGCGATACACCAATCCGCATAGAAATCGAGCGCCACCGGCTTGCCCGCCTGCTCCGCCGCCGCAAGCTCCGCCTTCAATGCCGCCAGGCCGCGCACGCGTTTCCACTGCACCTCACCCCGCTCGATGCCGGCAGGTTGCGCGGTGGCCACTTGTGCGCCACCTGACAACGGCGCCAGCGGATTGCTCGCGCCGCTGGCAGCGCCGATCAGCAACAGCACGCCATAGATAAACGTGAATGCACCTAGGGCTTTCCACAGCTGGCCCCAGCCCTGGCGCGGCGAACGATCCAGTGCGCCGAGGTACACACCCACGCCGATGGCGAGCGCCGACCACAACAGCAGCGTCATATGCGCTGGCACGACACGTTCAAGCAACCAGACTGCGACGCCCAGCAAGAGCACGCCGAACACCGCCTTTACGTTGTTCATCCACGCGCCCGCGCGCGGCAGCAGATGTGCACCGCTCGAACCGATGACCAGCAGCGGTACACCCATGCCGAGACCGAGCGCCAGCAAGGCGCTACCGCCAAGCAGCGCATCGCCCGTGGAACTGAGATAAATCAATGCCCCGGCAAGCGGCGCCGAGAGACACGGCGACACGACGAGGCTGGACAAGCTACCCATCGCTGCAACACCGGCGTGCACGCCGCCGCGCTGGTTCTGCGACATCGCATTCACGCGGTTCTGCCACGCCTGCGGCAACTGCAGCTCGTAGAAACCGAACATCGACATCGCAAGCAACACGAACACGAGCGCAAAGACGATGAGCACCGGTGGCGACTGCAATGCCGCCTGCAAATTCATGCTCGCGCCGAACAAGCCGACGACGACACCGAGCGCCGCATAAGTGACGGCCATGCCGAGCACGTAGGCCAACGAGAGCGTAAAGGCGCGTCCACGCGTAACGGAGCTGCCTTGTCCAACGATGATGCTCGACAGGATCGGCACCATCGGCAGTACACACGGCGTGAATGCGAGGCCGAGTCCGGCAGCGAAGAAAATCGCGAGAGAAAGCAGAAGGTTGCCGTTGGCGAGAAGCCCGGCGAGGTGTTGTTCCTCCGTCTTGCCCGCGCCATCGCCGTCGGACGACGTACTGTTTGGTGCCCCCGCAGCGGCGGCAATCGACTTCGCCGGGAACGACACGTGCTTCGTTTTCGGCGGATAACAAAGGCCGCGATCCGCGCAGCCCTGATACGT
>CAZLDA010000066.1:7121-10777 GCA_964557875.1 uncultured Pseudomonadales bacterium
TGGGACACATCGGACGGGGTGCGGTTCCATTGTAACTGTCTCCCCGATCACTATAAGGTGCGCCACTGCCTGGGACGTGACGAAGTCCGCGTGACAGACGCGAAAGCTCCTTTTCAACGGATCGTGACGTGATGCGCTGCGCAGTCCGCAGCGGCATCTTCACGGTGTTGCTGCTGCTCGGGGCATGCACCGCGCAGGCGCCTGAGCCGACACCCGCGCCGGAGCCGGCACCCACGCCTGTTGCACCGCCACCTCCCGCGCCGGCGAAGATGTCCTTGGCCGATGCGGACCGACTCGATGCGTTACTCGAAAAGGGCGACCGCGCGTTCAAAGACAATCGACTGCTCACACCGATCGACAACTGCGCCTATGACTACTACAGAGAAGCCCTGAAAGTTGCGCCGGATCATCCGGCCGCGCTGCACGGGCTGCAGCGAATCGCCGAACGCTACGTTGCTATGGCCGAGCAGGCCGCCGAAAGAGGCCAGTACGCCGCGGCACGCAAATGGCTCGATCACGCCCGGCTGGTGGATCCCGATCTCGACAGCATCGCCAACGCCGGGACGCAGATAGAGATGCGCAGCAGCGCGCAGCGAGATCACACGTCGCTGGATACCGACCAGCTGACCTCGCGCAGTTCTGCGCTATCCAGTGTGTTGAAGACGCTAGGTGCGAAGGCAAAGGCGCGCGACGCGTGGGTAGTCATCCGCGCACGCAACGATGCCGAAGGACGCTGGATCTACCAGCAGATGGCCGACTCGCCGGGCGACCGCCGCATTCGCGCCGAACTGACGCTTGGATCGCCACCGGGTGTGGATCTGCTGCAACTGACCCCCGAAGCTGAAAAGGAGACGGAGTGAAACATCGTGCCACTTTCGCCATCGCCGCGATGCTGTTTGCCGCGGCTTGCGCGCCATCCGAACCGCTCACCGTGACCAATGCGTGGCTGCGCCCACCGGCACCCGGTCTTGCGGTAGCCGCAGGCTATTTCGACATCGTCAACCGTACCGCGACACCGATTGACCTGGTCGGTGCTCGTACCGACGCGGCCGCATCCATCGAAATACACACGGAATCGGGCGACGGTCAGATGATGCAGATGCGCCAACTCGAAAAGGTAACGCTGGCGCCCCAGCAAACCGTTTCGTTCGGCCCGGGAGCGATGCACCTCATGCTATTCAAGTTCACCGGTACGGCTTCGACGCAGATTCCGATCACGCTGCTGTTCTCCGACGGATCGCAACGAACGGTGTCGTTCGACGTACGCACGCTCAGCGGAGAAAGCTCACCTTGAACTGGAAGTTCTGGCAGACCAACGACGAAACCGGAATGGCCGGATGGATAGGACGCGGCGCGGCGCTGGTCGTCGCGACTTACCTCATCGTCTGCCTCGCTTTGGGCTGGTGGTGGGACTACGAGCCCGATTCGTTTTCGGTCGACGACAACGCCCAGGCTCACGCCGCGGCGAAGGGCGTTACCGTCGTTACCGGCTACACGACCGCGGCAACCGTCGCGCGGCTCGCCGAAACGTTGCTCGACAAACGCGGCGGATATCTGTCGAACGACATCTTTCCGCCGGGCGTCTGGCTCGACAACGTGCCCAGCTGGGAATTCGGCGTACTCGTGCAGATCCGCGACATGAGCCGTGAGATGCGGCTCGACTTCAGCCGCTCGCAGAGCCAGTCGGCGGAAGACCTGGATTTGTCGGAAGCCGAAGGAAAGTTCTACTGGGACAACGCGAGCTGGGTATTCCCGGACACAGAAGGCGAATACCGAAAAGGCATCCAGTATCTCGAACGCTACATGCACCGCCTCGCGGACCCGAACCACCCTGATGCGGAGTTCTATCCGCGCGCCGATAACCTGCGCAACTGGCTGACGGGCGTTTCGACGCGTCTCGGCAGCTTGTCGCAGCGCCTCAGCAGTGCTGTTGGGAAGCGACAGCTGAACACCGGTCTCGCGGGCGACAGTTCAGTACCGGCAGCCACGCCCGGCGAAACGGAGGTGAAAACCCCGTGGCTCGAAATCGACGACGTCTTCTATGAAGCACGCGGCCATACGTGGGCGTTGCTGCACCTGCTGCACGCAATCGATCACGACTTCAAAGACGTGCTCGAGAAGAAGAATGCGCGGGTCAGCCTGCAGCAGATCATCCGTGAGCTCGAACCGACCCAGGCACCCATCTGGAGCCCGATGGTTCTCAATGGCGATGGACTCGGGCTCCTCGCCAATCACTCGCTGGTGATGGCGTCGTACATCTCGCGGGCGAATGCAGCCATCATCGATTTGAGGAATCTGCTGGAACAGGGTTGAGGCGTCGGACGTCCTGATACCGATTACGCATCCAGGCACCTGATCTGCAATGACATTCATTCCTTGGTACGCCGCAGCCAGTTCGTCCCAAGGTGAATCGTTGTGGCTGTAGCTCAGGAACGCTTCGTACGTGAAATTCGGCGTTGTCACGGTCTCCAGGAGCCTCTCACGCCGAGCTTCTATGTATCGGTTTTTGTTGTAGAATCGCCGCCTTTGTCAGGGGGGGTCCCACATCACGTGGGCTGAACCTGCATGGGCTTCAGTTTCGTCGTCCAAGCCCGCCTTCTCAACAATAAAGCCTCTAAGGGGGATTCATGTCTACGCCGCTCATCATTGCCTTGGCCTGCGCGATCGTTGCGCTTGCCTACGGCTTGGTGTCCATCCGCTGGATTCTCGCGCAGCCCGCGGGCAACGCACGCATGCAGGAGATCGCCGCCGCAATTCAGGCCGGTGCCAAGGCCTACCTGAACCGTCAGTACACGACCATCGCAATGGTCGGGGCGGTGTTGTTCTTCGTGCTCGGATTCGCTCTGACCTGGTACTCGGCGGTCGGGTTTCTGATTGGCGCGGTGTTGTCCGGCCTCACCGGCTTCATCGGCATGAACATCTCCGTGCGCGCGAACGTGCGTACCGCGCAAGCAGCGCACAACGGCATGAATGCCGCTCTCGCAGTCGCCTTCCGCGGCGGCGCCATCACCGGCATGTTGGTGGTAGGCCTCGGTCTGCTCGGGGTCGCCGGCTACTACGCGATCGTCGAACCGATGGCTGGCCAGGACGCTGCACTTCATGCGCTGGTCGGTCTCGCGTTCGGCGGTTCGCTGATCTCGATCTTTGCGCGACTGGGCGGCGGCATCTTCACTAAGGGCGCGGACGTAGGTGCAGACCTCGTTGGTAAGGTCGAAGCCGGAATTCCGGAAGACGACCCGCGTAACCCTGCAGTAATCGCTGACAACGTCGGCGACAACGTGGGCGACTGCGCCGGTATGGCGGCCGATCTGTTCGAAACGTACGCGGTAACCATCGTTGCAACGATGCTGCTCGCGGGTCTCGTGATGAAAGACGCCGGCGCCAACGCTGTGCTCTATCCGCTCGTCCTCGGCGGTGCGTCCATCGTCGCCTCGATCATCGGAACTTTCTTCGTCTCAGCGAAAGAAGGCGGCAAGATCATGAACGCCCTCTATAAAGGCGTGATCGTTTCCGGCGTGCTCGCGGGCATCGCGTTCTATCCGATCACCGCGTGGCTGATGCCGCCGGAACACGTGCTGCCCCTGTTCGGCGCCGCCGTAGTGGGCCTGTTGCTGACCGCCGCGATGGTCGTCATTACCGAGTACTACACCGCTACC
>CAZLDA010000067.1:0-10653 GCA_964557875.1 uncultured Pseudomonadales bacterium
CGATGGACGAGGCATATCGCAAACATCACATGTGGGTGCGTCCGAAACTGCGGGCGCTTCCGAGCGAGTATTTCAGGGCGCGCGGCTTTGCGAGCTTCGGTGAAGATCCGCCGGGGCTCGATCTCGCCCGCGCGCACGGCCTCGTGGACAACTTCATGTGGGCGAACGATTACCCGCACCACGAAGGCACGTGGCCGCATTCTGCTGCCGCGATCGAACGCACCATGGGCGGACTGACAGACGAAGAGCGCGCGAAGATCCTCGGCCTGAACGCTGCACGCGTGTTCAAGTTCGACGTACCAAAGCGTTATCTGAAGTTCAGCGACACCGCTGCGCTTGCCGCGTCCGCGGCACTTGCCGCGCGACGCTGATGAACGATCGCACTCTGCGCGGCGCGGTCGCCGTCGTCGGCGTGGGCGAAACGCCGTACTACAAGCGCGGCCAATCGCCCGACCCGGAATTCAAACTCGCATTGCAGGCCATCGTCACGGCCTGTGCGAATGCCGGTATTTCGCCAAAGGATGTGGATGGCTTCGCGTCGTTCAGCAACGACCGCAGCGACGCGTCGCGGTTGGCCGCTGCACTCGGCATCAAGGATCTGCGCCACGCCAGCATGCAATGGGGCGGCGGTGGGGGTGGCGGATCCGGCGCCATAGCGAACGGCGCAGCCGCGATCGCCACCGGCCAGGCCGAATGCGTGGTGGTGTTTCGCGCCCTGGCGCAAGGCCAGTTCGGCCGCTTCGGCCAGGGTATGCGCGGCAGCCGCATTTCCGGTGAGTTCGCACACACGATTCCGTACGGACTCATGTCGCCCGCACAGATGTTCGCCATGAAAGTGCAGCGCTTCATGCACGACCACGGCGTCGAGCAGAGTGCGTTGCGGGCAATCTCGCTCGCGAGTTATGCACACGCGCAGAAGAATCCGCGCGCGGTGATGTACGGGCAGCCGCTCGACGAAGCGAAATACGACGCGTCGCGCTGGATCGTCGAACCATTCCATCTGTTCGACTGCTGCCAGGAGAACGATGGCGCGGCGGCGATGGTGCTCGTATCGGGCGAGCGCGCCGCCGATTTCGATCACCCCCCTTGCTACCTGTTGTCTGCAGTCGCAGGCAGCCACTATCGAGCGGCAGCGCCGGTACACAACACGCCCGATTATGCGACGTCCACGTTCAAAACACTGGCGCCACGTCTGTTCGAGATGGCGCAGGTCACGCCCACCGACATCGACGTGCTGCAGAGCTACGAGAACTTCACCGGCGGCGTCTTGATGAGCATCGTCGAGCACGGCTTCGTGACGCCGGAGGAGTGCAACGACTTCTTCCAGTTCGATAACCTCATCGCGCCCGGCGGAGGGCTGCCGCTGAACACCAGCGGCGGCAATCTCGCGGAGTGCTACATGCACGGGCTCGGGCTCAACATCGAGGCGGTAAGGCAGATCTGGGGTCAGTCGACCAATCAGGTGAAAGGCGCCGAGCTGTCGATGGTCATCTCCGGACCGATGGTGACGCCGGTGAGCGCCTGCATCTTCGGCGCAGAGGCTACGCTATGACCGCGTATCTGAAGCCCGGTCTCGCCGGACCCGTCGCCTCGCCCGATGGTCTCGACGCGCCGTTCTGGCAAGGCACGCGCGAAGAGAAGCTGTTGTTGCAACGCTGCGCCTCGTGCAAACGCTGGCAGTGGGGGCCGGAGTGGATCTGCCATCGCTGTTTGAGCTTCGATCTGCGCTACGAACAAACGGCGCCTCGCGGCGTGATCTACAGTTACGAACGCGTCTGGCATCCGGTCCATCCGGCGCTGAAAGACCAAGGTCCGTACGTCGTCGTGCTGGTGGAACTACCCGATGCCGACAACGTTCGTCTGGTAGGCAACCTGCTCGGTGATCCGCGCGCGCCGGTCCAGATCGGCGCCAAAGTGACCGGCGTGTTCGAACACCACGAGGACGCCGATCCGCCGTTCACGCTGCTGCAGTGGACACGTTCAACCTGATACACCGAATCGACGAGGAGCTTTCATGGAGCTGAGCTTCAACGCGGCGCACGACCGCTTTCGCCACGAAGTGCGCGAATTCTTCGATGCCGCCTTAACGGACGACCTGCGCGCCGCGCGCCGTTTCATGACGAGCGTCTACTGCGACTACGAAACCGGCATGAAATGGCAGCGCATTCTGCTCGACAAGGGTTGGCTCGTGCCGAGCTGGCCGGTCGAGTACGGCGGCACCAACTGGACCATGACGCAGCGCTACATCTTCAACTGCGAACGGGCGCGCGCGAATCCGCCGCCGGTGTCGCCGATGGGGCTCGCGATGTTGGGCCCCGCCCTGCTCGGCTGTGGTACGCAGGAGCAGCGCGACTACTACCTGCCGCGTATGCTGCGCGGCGACGACTTCTGGTGTCAGGGCTATTCCGAGCCGCAAGCCGGTTCCGACCTCGCCGGGTTGAAGACCTCCGCGGTAGCCGACGGCGACGACTACATCGTGAACGGCACGAAAATCTGGACCACGCACGCGCACTACGCGAACCGCATGTTCTGCCTCGTCCGCACTGGACAGTTCGAGCGGCCGCAGATGGGCGTGACCTTTCTGCTGCTCGACATGAAGGCGCCGGGCGTCACCACCCAACCGATCAGATTTTTCTCCGGCGACTACGAGCAGAGCCAGGTGTTCTTCGACAACGTACGCGTGCCGCGCACGCAGGTCGTCGGCGAAGAAAACAAAGGCTGGTCGGTTACGAAGTATCTGCTCGAATTCGAACGCGGCGGCGGCAGCGCAGCGCCGAGCCTGATCGAAGCGATCGAAAAAGTGCGTGCGTTACACGCCGACGATTCGAGCCTGCCGGGCGAACGCGCGCTCGATGCCCGCCTGGACGCGCTCGAGGCCGAAGTGAATGCACTCGAAATGACGGAACTGCGCTGCGTAGCGGAAATGGAAAAGCGCGGTTCACCCGGCGCGGCATCGTCGATGCTGAAAATCAAAGGCACCGAACTCTCCCAACAGATCACCGAAGTGGCGGTGGAAGCCGCCGCATACTACGGCGTGCCATATCAACCCGCGGCAATCGAGAGCCTAGGCCAAAGCGGCTTTGTCGGACCCGAAGCAGCACTCACCGTCGCACCGTTCTATTTCAACAACCGCGCTGCCTCGATCTATGGCGGCTCCAACGAAATACAAAGAAACATCATCGCGAAAGCAGTGCTCGGTCTCTAGCACCGGCACCCCTTTCTGTATTGGAAGATGGGGAAAGCTCATGACACTGAACAAACAGATCATGCTCGATCGGAAGCCGAGCGGAAAACTGACTACCGACTGCTTCCGCACACAGTCGAGTCCGGTGAGCGATCCGGAACCGGGCGAAGTGTTGTGCAGAACGCTGTTACTCTCGCTCGATCCCGCGAACCGGGCCTGGATGCAGGGTGCAACGTACCGCGGCGAAGTGTATGCCGGCACCGTAATGCCAGGCTTCACGCTCGCAGAGGTGGTTGCCTCGAACGACATCAAGTTCAAAGCCGGCGACCTCGTGGAGGGCGACGGCGGCTGGCAGCAGTATTTCGTCGCTCCGGGCAAGGCGCTGCAAAAACGCGTGCGGCGCGAACCGCTGTCGCACCTGATGAGCGTGCTCGGCATCACCGGCAAAACCGCGTACTGCGGTCTGCTCGACATCGGCAATCCGCAGCCGGGTGAAACCGTTGTCGTCTCCGCAGCGGCCGGCGCAACCGGCTCCATCGCCGCACAGATCGCCAAGATCAAGGGCGCACGCGTGGTTGGCATCGCCGGTGGGCCGGAGAAATGCCGCTGGCTCGTCGACGAACTCGGTCTCGACGACGCCATCGATCATCGCGAAGGCAACGTGTACGCCACGTTGAAGTCGAAGTGCCCTGCCGGCGTGGATGTGTACTTCGACAACACCGGCGGACCGATTCTCGAAGCCGCGATTTCGCGCATGAACCTGCACGGACGCATCGTCTGTTGCGGCGTGGTTTCGCAGTACGACACCGCCAATCCGGCCTCGGGTCCGCGCGGCGTACCGGGCTTGTTGGTAACAAAGCGCCTGAAGATGCAGGGCTTCATCGTCACGGATTACGTCAAGCTCCTGCCGCAAGCCGAGAAGGATCTTGCAGCGTGGACCGCCGCGGGCAAACTGAAAGTCGTCGAAGACATCATCGATGGGCTCGAACAGGCACCCGCGGGACTGGTCGGGTTGCTTGCCGGTGAAAACCGCGGCAAACGGATGATCCGCGTCGCCCACTGATGGACGTTCTCATATCGGCCAAAGTGGCCGCGATATTTCTGCTGATACTCGGCAACGCCTTCTTCGTGGCATCGGAGATTGCGCTGACCTCGGCGCGGCGCAGCCGCATCGCGCAGCTTGCCTCCGAGGGCGATGGCAGCGCGCGCATCGTGCAGATGCTGCACGCGAATCCGGAGCGCTTCTATTCGGTAACGCAGATCGGCATCACGTTGATGTCGCTGGCCCTGGGCGCAATCGGCATCGCGACCTTCACCGAGGTGATCGACCCGCCGGTTGTGCGCGGCCTCGCTCATTTGGGTTTCCTCGGCGCCGAGTTCACGTCAGAGCGGGTGGCACACACAGCGGCACAGGCGCTTGCCTTCCTGCTCGTGTCAACGCTGCACATCGTCGGTGGCGAACTGGCGCCGAAGGTGTACGCATTCCACAGACCGGAGGCACTCAGCCTCTCTGTGGCGCGGCTGATCAACCTGCTCTACCGGTTGTTCCGCTGGTTCATCTGGCTCTTGAACCACATGTCCAACGGCCTGTTGCGGCTGTTCGGCCAGCGCGATCTCACCGGCCCCGGCGGCGGCCACTTCTCCATCTCCGAAGAGGAGTTGCGCACCATCCTCGTCGCCAGCGAATCGGCGGGCGTGCTCGGTGCCGCGGAGACGGCCATGATCCGCGGCGTATTCGATCTGGAAAAGCACACGGCCGGCGAAGTGATGACGCCGCGTAACCTGGTTGTTGGCGTGCCGGCCGAAGCAACCATCGATCAGGCGCTCGACATCTTCCGCACCGACCGTCACCACCGCTATCCCGTGTACGAGGGCAACCTCGATAGAGTGGTCGGCATCCTGTCGATCAAAGAGCTGCTGAATCACATCGACTTGAGCGGCGGCGCCGATCACCCGGAATCGATCAAGGATCTGATGCTGCCGGCGTATCAGATTCCTGAAACGATGACGCTGAAGACGCTTCTCAAGGAATTCCGCGCGAAGCGCCAGCAGATGGCCACGGTCATCGACGAATTCGGCGGCAACGCCGGACTCGTGACGCTCGAAGACGTACTGGAAGAAATCGTCGGCGAGTTCGAAGACGAGTATTCGCCACGCGCAAAATCGCTGCGCGTCCGAAGAGTCGGGGATCATCTGTTGATCGATCCGCGCATCCGCATCGACGAGTTCACGGAGGCGGTCGGCGCGCAGATTCCTCCCGGCGACTACACGACGTTGTCAGGCTTCATCTATCAGAAGCTCGAACGCATTCCGGTCGCGAAGGACCGCATCGAGCTTCCCGAATGTGTCTTGACGGTCGACCAGCTCGACGGGCCGCGTATCGTGCAGATCAGCTGCACGCTGACGAAGCACGCCGACAGGAACGAAGCGACGCACCACGCGTGATCAGCAGGCGCCGTGCATGCGGCGCTGCGAAGTAAATCTTACGTTCCGAGCCGATACCGGATCTTCATCACCAGCGAGTTGTACATCGGACTTTCGAATGCATCGTTGAACAACGATTCGAACGTCGAGTCGCCCAACGCACGCGTCTGGTTCGCCTGGATCGTCAGCACCACGAACAGCTCCGACAACGGCGCAACCTCCCAGCGATACCGCGCCTGAAAAATCAGGTTGGACACAGAGAAGTCGCCGCGCTGACCGGGATCGGGCACCTTCACGAGCTCGCCGGGTTTCAGCGGCACCAGGTACACCTGATCGGTATCGGCCTTGATCCCCACCCACTGCAGTGAGGTGCGAAACTGCTGATCGGCGCTGATGTAGTACTCGAGCGTCAGCTTCGGTTCCCACTGAATCGCGTCGTAAGTTGCCATGCGGCGTTCGAACTGATGCAACAGCCAGTCGTTGCTGTCGTAGTAGGCGGTGCCGATGGCGGCGTGGAATCGGTCGCTGGGCCGCCAATCGATCTGCGCCTCTCCGGTCCACGTGTTGCCGCCGAGATCCTCACCGAAGAATCCTCCGCCGATACCCATACCCCACTCCTGCGCGGCGTCCGAATCCCATCGCACATTCCACTGCGAGTGTTGATCCACACGGAACGTGCCGAATCCCTCGCTGTTGATGTCGTCGTAGCTCTTCGGCGAAAAACCGGCGCGCATCACGAGCCTCGAACGATCGTCGAAGATCAATCGATCGGCGAAGAAAATGCCGCCCCCGGTGAACAGTCCTTCGTGGTTCTCCATGACGAAACCGCGCACGTCGAACTGGTTCTCGTGTGCCCAGCCGAGATCCGACACCGTGCGGGTGTGCGACATGCGCAACCGGATGCTGTCGTTGCGTTCGAGATAGCCGAGGTCGTTGATGTCGATGGCGCTGTCGAGGTAGTCGAAGCCGAGGCGCGTCGTTACGCCTTGGCGCACGAAGTACTCGAAGTCCACGTAACCGCCGTAGCCGGTGTTCTCGCCCGTGATGTTCGACGTGAACATCTGGCCGTCGATCTTCAGCTTGCCCTGCGACGACAGGAAGTGTCCGTCCACACCCTGCGCGAACGCTTCGCGCGCCGGGTTGTTCACGGCCGTCGATAGAAAGCCGACCGCGTGGTACGCACCGCCGTCGGTGTTCTCGTAGAGCAGCCGCGCAACGCCGTACGCGTCTCCCGGTTCTTTCCAGCGCACGTTGGTGCCGTTCGGAAGTTCGGCATGGAACACCACGTCGTCCTCGGCAGCTGCAAGTACGCCGTAACGCAGCGAACCAGCCTGGCCCGTGACTTTGGCAGCGCCGTACAAATCCACCGGTTGTACGAGGTCGCGGTTGTTGACGATCGTGTTGAGGCGCTCTACCGGCAAACGCGGCGCACCGCCGATGCGCCGCGTATTCACCATCGTCAGGGGCGCGCCGGGATTGCCGACGTCGCGATTGCGCGGTTCGGCACGCGGTGTTGCAACAAAGATCTCCTGTCCTTCGAGAAAGAACAGGCGCTTCTCCGGAAAGAACGTCTCGGTCGCGCTGAGATTGACGATCAGGTCGTCTGTCTCCACCGCCGCAAAGTCGGGATAGATCGTCGCCATCAACTGCGAGTTCGTCGTGGGCCGCCAGAACACGTCGCCGCCGACGCGGTAACTCATTTCGTTCTGCACCTCGTCCCACGTCATCGCCGCAAACGGATACACGCTGAGCTGCTGCCGCGGCGCCACCTCGTTCAGCTCGATCAGCTGCAGCATCGACATGAACTTCGGCTTCGTCGGCGGCAACGCGGGCCAACCCCAGCGCTCGTCCAGCGAGCCAACGCGCCGGCTCATGTACAAGCCCATTCGCCGAGTGGATCCGCTCGACGGCATCGCGACGGTGCCCCACGGAATGAACAGTTCCGCCGACCAGCCTTTTTCAGTGAGTTGGGTGACGCCGTACCACGGTCCATCCCAATTGCTCGAGTACTGCCGCTCCGGAAGGATGGTGCCGTCGCTGTGCGAGTTGCCGAGCGCGACGTTGAACCAGAATCCGTAGCGACCTTCCCCGGACGTATCGATGGTGAAGCTGACTTCGTCGCGCGACACCTGAAAGCCGACGTCGCGGCTCGACAGACGCATCAGGCGCGTCTCCGGCGGTTGCTCCAGGTCGAACCCGACGTAGAGCCCGCGCGATGTGTAGAAGATCCTGGCGCGCGTCGCGTACGGCGGCTTTTGCAGCGTGTCGGGTTCGATCACGACGAAATCGGAGATGACGGGCAACTCGCTCCACACCGCCTCGTCGAGGCGACCGTCGATCTCCATTGGCGTGGCATCGTCGACGCGGGTCATCGGCATCACGTTCCGCACCTCGAGGATGTCGTTGGTGCCGAACATCGTCGGCTCTGCGCCGAACGCGGACTGCGCGCTCGCCAGCAGCACACCGACGAGCAGCAAGCCGGTCCCGCCGCTTTGAAGCCTGTTGAACACGGTCTGTTTGCGGCCTAGCGGCGCCCTGCTGCCGCCGGATTCGCCGGCAAATGATCGAAGCGTCCTTTCGGTCGCTGTGCGCGGTAGGCCTCGACGATCGGCGCCAGATCGGTGGGCGATGCCCCGTGCAGAATCACGCCGTCGCAACCGAGTTCGAACTGACCGTTGATGGCTGCGACACACTGTTGCGGTGAACCACCTGCCGCGGGCGCGAGCCATGCGGCCGGAATCAGCTCGGCTACCTGCTCGAGTTCTTCGGTGGTCGCGCGCTGGTCGATAGCGCCCTGGAACGTGGCCACGAGTTTGTTCTCGCGGAAGCGTTTCAGCACCGCGGGATCCCAATCGTTCGTGCGCACCATCAGGTCGCCGTACGCCTGCAGATAGGTAGCCATCCGCCCAACGGTCTTCTTGAGGCGCACCGGATACGGTAGATGATCGCCGATCGTCGCGAAGCACGACCACACCCGCACCGATGCCGGATCGCGCCCCGCTTTTTCGGCGGCCCGTTTGATCGTTTGCACGCAGCGCGTGGTGGTCTCATCCGTGAAGAAGGTGTGCAGCACGACGCCGTCGAACACGCGTCCGCCGAGCTTGAGCGAGTTCGGTCCGAAGGCCGTGAGCATCAACGGAATGTCTTCACGGAACGCCGGATCGAGCCGCAACACCGGCCACTTCCCCGCGGGACCGTCGTGATTAACCACCGTCTCGCCGTGCCACAGGCGGCGCATCAGCTTCGCGAAATCCTCCATCTGGGCGGTGGTGATATGCGGCAAGCCGAAGGCATCGAACATCATGTCGATGCCGCGGCCGAGGCCCAATGCGAAGCGGCCGCCGGTGAGGAAGTGCATCGTGGTGGCGTATGCAGCGGTCACCATCGGATGGCGCGTGTTCTGGTTGGTTGCCGCGGTTGCAATACCGATCTGCGACGACACGGCACCCACGGCGCCGGACAGCGTGGCCGCTTCCTTGATGTTGAATCGTTCGGAAATGAAACACGCGCCGATGCCGAGTGCTTCGGCCGCCTGCACTTCCGCGATCAGATCACGCGGTGAGCGCGGCGCGCCGGGCAGCGTGTAAAACCCCAGTTCATTCATCTGCATCGCGCGTCTCCCCCGCTCGATCAATCAGAATTCCAGTCGCGACGCCGCCTCGAGCAACAGTGGTGCACGCTCTGCGATACGCGCGAATCGTTCGTCTTTGGTCTGGCCGCGCGCGTAGCGAATGTAGATCTGTTGCACGACCACCGCCGTTTTCCACATCGCGAACGCTTCGTACCAGTTGATGCTGCTCATGTCGAGCCCGGTGACTTCCGCATAACGCCGTGTGATCGCTGCGCGCGTTGGGAACTCGTCGTTCGCACCGGTCGGTCGTGTACCGCGCGGCGCTGGATCGGTGGACTCGCTCCAGTATCCACGCAACGTTCCGAGATCGATCAACGGATCGCCGAGCGTCGCCATGTCCCAATCGAAGATCGACGTCACGCGATCGGGATTCTCCGGTTGGAACTGGCAGTTATCGAACTTCAGATCGTTGTGCAGCACGCTCACGCGCTGCGGCGCCGGCACTGAGGCTTCGAGCCGGCGATGCACTTCGTAGAAGAGCGGCACGTCTTTGTCTTTGGCGAGTTCCCAACGCGCCGCCCAGCCTTCGACCTGCCGCCTTGCAAATCCGTCGGGCTTTCCGAGGTCGCCGAGACCATACGCGTGCGGGTCGACGTTGTGCAGATCCGCCATCGCGTCGATCAACGCATAGCTCGCACGTTCGGCGAGACGCGGGTGCTGCAGCATCGCGTCGGGAAAACGGTCGCGAATCACCACGCCGGTGCGCCGTTGCACGACGATGAACTTGGCGCCGATTACGGACTCATCCGTGCATAGATGGTACGAGCGCGGCGCGCGATCGAACGCGGCATAGAGCCGCGACAGCACTTTGTGCTCGCGCGCCATGTCGTGCGCGCCGGGTGCAACGGGCCCCAGCGGCGGCCGGCGCAACACGTACTCCTGCGCGCCGAACGAAATCAGGTAGGTGAGGTTCGCGCTGCCGCCCGGAAACTGCCGCACCTGCATCGGCCCGCGCGCGCCTTCGATGCGTGTCGCCAGATACTCGGCAACCTTCGGCCAGTCCATTTCCTCGTCGGCGCGGACTGTGGCGGTTTCCTGATCGATGATGCGTCTCTCTCGTGCATTCGTAGCGGCCGCCTATATTGGCCAACCGCATCGGCCGACACAATGAAGGCGATCTGCGCGCTACGGGATTTCACGGGTTGCCAGTTGGCACCGCGACCGGAAACAATGCGCCAGCTGACCGGACTCGACATGTGCGCTGAAGTGATTCGCCCACCGACCCTGTCCGGCCGCGCACTGACGAAGGTCTATCGCGCTGGTGAGGTCGAAATCCATGCACTTCGCGGTGTGGACGTGGATCTTTTCGAGTCCGAACTCGTTGTGCTTGTCGGTCCGTCGGGTAGCGGCAAGTCGACGCTGTTGAACATCCTTGGCGGCCTCGACCTGCCAACATCCGGCGAAGTCCTGTTCC
>CAZLDA010000068.1:0-5404 GCA_964557875.1 uncultured Pseudomonadales bacterium
TCCTCCAACGGGTTTACAGGGTGGTGATGTACCCACTACGTCGTCGGGTCCACATCCGGCCAAAAAAGAGCGCCGCGCTAGTGGCCTGCGGCAACCCCCTATTTCGAGCCAGCTTCGGAGCAACTATGGTGAGGTGGAGGCAGTTGTGCGCCGACCGCGCATACAGGCGCGTTATGATCGCTGTACCGTAGTCCGACGAGGCCGCATGCCCGACCCCACCCAATCCACCATGCCGCACGCCGGCAACCTCGCGCAGCGTCTGTGGTTCGTATTGGTGACGCCGTACTGGTACAGCGAACGGAAGTGGCGCGTGCGCGGCTTGGCCCTCTCGCTAGTCGCGCTGACCGGCGCTCAGGTCGGCTTGTCGGTGTGGGGAAACTACTGGAATCGTGCATTGTTCGACGCGCTCGAAGCGCGCTCGGTGCGGGGCGTAGCGATCCAGGCAGGCATCTTTGCGCTCATCTTCGCGTCGTCGATCGGCGTCACCGCCGCGCATCTGATGGTCAAACGAGCCCTGCATCTCGACTGGCGCCGCTGGTTGACGAACCTGTTGACCGATCGCTGGATGACCGATGGCCGTCACTATCGGCTGAAGTTCAGCGAAGGTCTGCACGACAATCCGGACCAACGCATCGCAGAGGACATTCGCATTGCAACGGATGGTGCGCTGGGTCTCGCGCATACCCTGCTCTACTCGCTGTTGAGTCTCGGACTCTTCGTCGACATCTTGTGGAACGTATCGGGATCAATGGCGCTGCCCGGCACCGACGTCCAGGTACCGGGCTACATGGTGCCTCTCGCGTTCTTGTATGCCGGCATCGGTACAGGGCTCGGCTGGTTGCTCGGGCGGCCGCTCAGCCGGTCGACGAGTGCGTTACAGACCGCGGAGGCGAATTTCCGTTTCGGTCTCGCGCGCGCCCGTGAACACTCCGAAGCAATCGCGCTGACGCGCGGCGAAGGTGAAGAACGGCGCGGTGCGACCGAACGCTTCCGTCAGCTCGGGCGCGCCTTCGACCGGCAGTCGCTCGCTTTCATGGGGCTCATCTCGTTCACGACGGGCTACGGCAGCCTGCTGCCGGTGTTTCCGTTGCTGGTAGCCGCGCCGCAGTTCATCGCCGGTGCGATGACGCTCGGAGCGCTGATGCAGGCCGCACACGCGTTCCAGCAACTCACATCGGCGCTGTCGTGGCCGGTGGACAATGCCGCCGGCATCGCCGTGTGCCGCGCTTCTGCGGAACGGGTGCTGTCACTGTACGAAGACATCGGCGCGCTCGACGCCTACACCCCGGGCGAGGCGCACATCAAACGTGTGGTTGGAAAAACGGATTCACTTGTACTGCAGGACCTCACCATCGCCGACGCCTCGGGTCGAGTCGTGCTCGAACACCTCGACGCGGAGATCCGGCGCGGCGAACGCGTACTCGTCTGGGGCGATTCGACGTCGACGAGCGGCCTGTTCAAGGCTATCGCTGGATTGTGGTCGTGGGGCAGCGGTCGCGTCGTGGTGCCTGACGGCTCTACGCTGTTCATCCTGCAGCGGCCTTATCTGCCTGAAGGTTCGCTGCGCGGCGCGCTGTGCTATCCGCAACCGACGGACGCGTTCACCGATGCCGCCATCGTGCGCTCGCTCGAGCTCACCGGTGCGGGTTGGCTTGCATCGCGCCTCGACGAGCACGCGAACTGGGAGGAGATCCTCGCGGCGAACACGCAGCAGCAGCTGTCGTTCGCTCGCGCGCTGACGTTGCGGCCGCAGTGGATTTTCACGCAGGAAGCGACCGACTCGTTCGACGCCGACGGCGAACGCGCGATGTTCGAGATGCTGCGCCGGGAGTTGCCGGATACGACGCTACTGACAATGGGACTGCACGCGGGACTCGAAGCACTGCACGACCGCAAGATCGTGCTGACGCCAATACCCGAGGCGAAATACCTGCGGGGAGAGCATGCGCGCAACACGCCTTAGCCGAAGCGGCCGGGCAACCAGCCGCGTTCCACGCACTCGCGGAAGCTCCATTCCGGCGTTGTTTCCGTTCGATAGCTCCAGAAGAACCAGCCGCGATATTCCTCGAACGCAATGAGCTGCGCGGCACCGTATGCACGCAATGCAACGTCGCGCCGGAATGTATCGAGCAGCCGCAGCGAGTTGCCCGCCGGCATCTTCGCGCCGAGCGAAACCACTTCGATGTCGAGTCCGAGACTCCACTCGCCCACGATCGCAGGGCACGCAAGCCAGCGTTGCATGTCACGCGCCTCGTCGCGCCACACGTCCACGGCTTTCTTCACATGACCGGCCGGATCGAGCGCGAGGTCCTCCGGGGCGAAGCATTGATACCGATGCACGTCGAACAGCACGTTCTCGAACACGTCATCTGCAAGGAAAGCCGTGTATTCGCCGTACGGACGGAAGCCGTCGTGCAGCACGATCGCGACATCGGCTGCCGAGCAGTGCTTACGAATCGCGTGATACGCGCGACGGTAGAAACTCGTCAGGTAATCGGTAGCGATATCCCAGCGCGGTTCGTTCAGCAACTGGATCGCGCGCAATGCCCGATGTCCGCGGTAACGCGCCGCGATACGTTCGAGCACGTCGAGCGTGTGCGCGAGATAGTCGGGGCGCGTGTGCCAATCGCACACGTTCTGAATGCCGCCGTTGTCGAAGCCGTTCTGGCAACCGGGCGCCGCGTGGAGGTCGAGCATCACGCCGAGTCCGGATGCCGCCGCCCATTCCATCGCCCGATCGAGCACGTCGATGCCGCCTGCCACATACGGAAACGGATTCGCACCGTACTTCGCGTGATACGGGTACGGCGGGCCAAAGACCCAATGACCAAACGGAATGCGCACCGTGTCGATGCCGGTCTGCGCGAGCCACGACAAATCGTCGCGCGTTACGAACGAATTCCAATGCGCACGCAATCGCCCGGCGGCATCGTTGCCGAGTTCTGCACACCACGTCGTTTCGTCGGTTGCGGCGAGCCCGACGAAAAGACTCGGCGTCATCCACTTCTCGAGCACCAGCCATCCTCCGAGGTTGACGCCTCGCAATGGTCTCGTCGGTTGGCTATACGCGTGTTGCATCGTCGATCTCGTAGGCGCCGGCAAACGTAGCCTACACTGCGCCATGGTCGAACCGGTTAGCCAAAAGATCACTCAACCGAGTACGTACTGGTGCGTACCGACGGACGCGTTGCTCGATGCACTCGGCGCATCGGCCGATGGGCTCACCGATGCCGAGGTGCAGCGTCGGCGCGCGCGCTTCGGATTCAACACGATCAAGGCGAAGCAGCGCACCACGCCGCTGTCGCTGCTGCTGAATCAGTTCCGCAGCCCGCTCGTGCTGATTCTCGTGTTCGCGGCCATCGTCGCCATGATCCTCGGAGAATGGACCGACGCGAGTATCGTGCTGATCGTTGTGCTCGGTTCCACGCTGCTGGGGTTCGGGCAGGAATATCGCGCAAGCAACGCCGTGGAGAAATTGCGCGCTCAGATCAGCATCAAGTCGCACGTATTGCGCAACGGTAGCGACACACTGTTGCCCGCGGAGGACCTGGTGCCCGGCGACGTGGTGATGTTGTCGGCGGGCAGCTTGATCCCGGCCGATGGAGTGGTGCTGTCGGCGCACGACTGCTTCGTCAATCAGGCGGTGTTGACCGGCGAGACGTTCCCGGTGGAGAAGCACGACGCTCCGAGCGCGGAGAACGCGAGCCTCGCCGAGCGAACCAACTGCGTATTTCTCGGCACCAGCGTCAGCAGCGGTACAGCACGCGTGCTGATCGTCGACACCGGCGCCACAACCATGTTCGGGCAGATCGCGCACAAGTTGAGCTTGCGGCCAGCGGAAACCGAGTTCGAACACGGCGTGCGACGGTTCGGCAACCTGCTCACACGCGTCATTCTGGTGATGACGATCGTCGTACTCGCGGCGAACGTGTTTCTCGATAAACCGCTCATCGATTCGCTCCTGTTCGCGCTCGCACTCGCCGTGGGACTGACACCGGAACTGCTGCCGGCGATTCTCTCGATCACGCTCGCACACGGCGCGCAACGTATGGCCCGTCGCGGCGTCATCGTGCGGCGGCTCAACGCGATTGCGAACCTCGGCAGCATGGACGTGATGTGCACCGACAAGACGGGCACGCTTACCGAAGGCGTGGTTCGGCTCGACGGCGCGCACGACGCGCAGGGACGTGCGTCGCCCGAGGTGCTGCGTGCCGCATATCTCAACGCGCACTTCCAGACGGGCCTCGACAACCCATTGGACGCCGCCATCGACGGCTACGCCCGCAATCAGCGTATTCCCATCGTCGAGCGCAAGATCGACGAAATTCCGTACGATTTCGTCCGCAAGCGGCTCAGCATCATCGTTGGGGACGAAGCCGGCGAACGCATGATGATCACCAAAGGTGCACTTGCGCAGGTTCTCGACATCTGCGACCGGGTTCGCTGGGATGATGCCGACACGGAACTGAACGACGCAAGGCGCGCTGTCATCGAGCAGCTGTACGGCGACTGGAGCGAACGCGGTTATCGCGTGCTCGGTGTCGCCAGCAAGCCTGTCGAGGGGCGTGCCGGCAACGGTACTTACACGCGCGCTGACGAAACCCGGCTCGTCTTCGCAGGCTTCCTGCTCTTCTTCGACCCTCCGAAGTCCGATGTGCCGGCTGTCATTGCCGATCTCGCCGCGCGCGGCGTGCGTCTCAAGATCATTACCGGCGACAACCAGAAGGTCGCACGGCACGTCGCCGAGGCCGTGAACCTACCGGTCGAAGGATTGCTGACAGGCGCACAGCTGAGTGAACTTCGCGATGAAGCGCTATGGCACCTGGCGGGGCGCACCACGATCTTCGCGGAGGTCGATCCGAACCAGAAAGAACGCATCATCCTCGCGCTGCGCAAGACCGGGCACGTCGTGGGTTACATGGGCGATGGTATCAACGACGCGCCGGCGCTACATGCTGCCGACGTCAGCGTATCGGTGGACAACGCGGTAGACGTTGCAAAGGACGCCGCCGACTTCGTTTTGTTGCGCACCGACCTGTCGATACTGCGAGAAGGCATCGACGAGGGTCGTATCACTTTCGCGAACACGCTGAAGTACATCCTCACCACCATCAGCGCCAACTTTGGGAACATGTTCAGCATCGCGGCGGCATCGATCTTTCTGCCGTTCCTGCCGTTGCTTTCGTCGCAGATTCTCCTGAACAACTTCCTTTCCGATATTCCAGCGGCGTCGATCGCGGGAGACAACGTCGATGCGGAATGGGTTGCGAAGCCGCGCCGCTGGAACGCGCGTTTCATCCGCGACTACATGGTGTTGTTCGGGCTCGTGAGCTCGCTCTTCGATCTGCTGACGTTCGCCGCACTGCTGTTCGTGTTCCACGCCGCCGCTGAAACGTTCCGCACC
>CAZLDA010000068.1:5414-10627 GCA_964557875.1 uncultured Pseudomonadales bacterium
CTGACCGAGCTCGTCATCGCACTCGTGGTGCGCACGCGCCATCCGTTCTTCCGCAGCCGGCCGTCGGCGCTGCTCATCGCCACGACCGCTGCGGTCGTTGCGGTGACGCTGCTGCTTCCGTATGCACCGTTTGCGGGTGTGTTCGGCTTCGTGCCGCTGTCCGCGCCGCAGTTGCTCACGATCATCGGCATCACCGCGATGTACGTGCTCGCCGCGGAGCTCGCGAAGAAATGGTTCTACAACCGAGCGACTCACGCCGAAATGTGACACCTGCGAAACCCGCTTGCGGGAATCCCGTATTTCTCATTCCTGTGCCGATTCCTACGGTGGAGCAGACGCAGCTTTGTAGACTGACATGATCGAGACCACCACGGGCACCGACCGCTCCTCGGGCATCCGCTATCAACAACTTCTCGACGAAGACAGCCGGCCTGTTGCGAAGATCTTTCGCACAGAATCACCGCTGCCACCCGGCCCTACCGTGGTGCCCGCCGAGCAGTATTACTCGAAGGCATTTCACGATCTCGAAGTGGAAAAGGTCTGGAAACGCGTGTGGCAGATGGCGTGCCACGAAGACGACATTCCCGATATCGGCGACTACCTCGTCTACGACATCGCGCATCTGTCGTTTCTGGTCGTGCGCACCGGCGCCTGCGAATTCAAGGCGTTCTATAACGTCTGCCTGCATCGCGGCCGGTTGCTGAAGACGCACGGCGGCAAGCGCGCGAGAGAGTTCCGCTGTTCGTTCCACGGTTGGGCGTGGGATACCGATGGCGTATTGAAGGAAGTACCCTGCCAATGGGACTTCCCGACCGTGTGTGCGAAGACGCACAGCCTGCCCGCGGTGAAGGTAGGCCGTTGGGGCGGCTTCGTGTTCATCAATCCCGACGAGAATGCGGAGCCGTTGGAGAAGTTTCTGGGCAACCTCTCAGAACAGTTCCCCAACGTACCGTATGAGGCGCGCAGCAAGGTTGCGCACGTTGCAAAAATCCTGCGCTGCAACTGGAAGGTGGCGCAGGAAGCGTTCAGCGAGGCGTATCACGTCGTTGCCACGCATCCGACGATTCTCGAAACGATCGGCGACACGAACACGCAATACGACGTCTTCGGCAACTACAGCCGCGCGATCTCGCCGAATTTCACGCCGAGCCCGCACACGCGCGGCACGCAATACGAGCCGCTCGCCGGCGCACGACAATACACCCGCCTGCGCCATCCGCTTACCGGCCACGTGTACGAAATGTGCGACGACGGTACCGTGCACGTGACCGACGGGCGCGGCGGCGTGAGTCGTTTCACCGCAGACGCCGAGTGGGTAGACGGACCGATCACACACGCCGATCCGAACATGCTGAACTGGATTGGCGGCCGGCAACTCCCGGGAACCGCGAACGCGCCGCTCGCGGCGACGCCGCCCGTTCCACCCGGAAAAACGTTGCGCCAGGTGATGGCGGAACCGATGCGTGAAGGTTGGCGCAAAGCGTTGGGCGATGTGGTCGATCACATCAGCGACGCCGAATTCCTGGACTCGATCTATCTGACCGTGTTCCCGAATTTTCATCCGTGGGGTGTGTTCTCGCGCATCGTCTATCGCTTCCGTCCGAACGGCGACAATCCGGACGAGTGCATCATGGAATGCATGTATCTCGTGCCGACGCCCGCCGGAAAACCGCGCGCACCGGCCGCACCCATTCATTGGCTCGGGCCGGACGACGACTGGGTGGAGGCCCCCGAACTCGGCATGCTCGCGAAGGTGTTCAATCAGGACGTCGTAAACATGCCCGACGTGCAACGCGGCTTGAAGGCTTCAAAAACGGGCGAAGTCATCTTCGCGAACTACGGCGAGACGAAGCCGCGCCACTTTCACATGCTGCTCGACGAGTGGATCGCGAAACCCTGAGTCGCCATTAGTCGCCGATCAACTCCACCGGGGCGGACGTTTCGCGAGGAACGCAGCAATGCCCTCGGCGGCGTCCCCTCCACGCAGCAGTTCGAGCAGCGCGGTCGCACCGTCGTCGAGCACGTTCGGAAGTCCCCCGGTCGATGACGCGAGCACCAGGCGTTTCACCGCGGCCACGGCACCCGGTGCGGCACGGCGCAGATTTCCGAGTTCGCGCGCGAGCGTCGCCTCTATCTCGTCGTCGGGAACCACCAGATCGGCAATGCCGACGCGATGTGCTTCCGCCGCATCGATCACACTGGCAGTAACCGCAATGCGCCGAACAGTCGCTTCGCCCAGCCGTCGAACCAGAAACGGAATGATCTGCGACGGAATGAAGCCGTGGCGCGGTTCGGGCAAGCCGAAGCGCGCGCTCGAGCCCGCGATCACGAGATCCGCACACGCAGCCATGCCGAAACCACCGCCCACACACGGGCCCTCGACGACTGCAACGACCGCCTGCGGCAGTGTATTCAGGCGCTGCAGCACGTTGCCGAAGCGACGGTAACGCACCCTCTCCGGATCGCTGCCGTCCGCGGCTTGCGGCGGCGTGTCCACCATCATGTTGAGATCGCCCCCGGCGCAGAAGTGGCCACCTGTGCCTCGCAACACGATCACACGCAACTCGGTCCTGCCGGCAAGGTAGTCCACCGCCACACCGATCTCGTCCATCATCGCCTCGTTCAGTGCGTTGCGAACGTGCGGACGATCGAAGACGAGGCGCGCGACTGCGCCGTCGGTGTCGACGCGGATGTGCTCGAAGGTCGGTTCACTCATGGTGCAAGCGTACATGGTGCAGGCGCATAACGGTGGTCCTGAACGCCGCCTGAACCAATCCACAATGCGCCATACTGCGCACTCGCAGAAAGCCCGAGGAATGCCGTGCTATCCATCGAACGCGAATTCGTGTCTCTCGTCTCACCAACCGCGCCGCGCAACGGCGCGGGGTTCTTCCCCTGTCAGGGTTTGTATCACCGGCCGAAAGACAAGCACCCGAAGGTGGCGTTCATCGCGACGCACTACAACGTCGATTTCAGCGAGCACTATCTCGGCGACTACATGGCGCAGCGCGGCTACGGGTTTCTCGGCTGGAACACGCGCTTTCGCGGCAACGAAGCGTTTTTCATTCTCGAACACGCGCTGATCGACATCGGCGTCGGCGTGCGCTGGCTGAAAGAGCAGGCCGGCGTCGAGCAGGTGGTGATCCTCGGCAATTCGGGCGGCGGTTCGCTGATGGGTGCGTATCAGTCGCAAGCGGTCGAGCCGAACATCACCGGCACTGCGGGCGCCAAGTTGCCACCGGCGGTGAACGAACTCATCGCCGCCGATCTGTACGTGTCTTTGTGCGCGCACGCGGGACGCCCCGAAGTGCTGACGGCGTGGATGGATCCTTCAGTTACCGACGAACGCGATCCGACCCTGATCGACCAGGCGATCAGCATGTACAACCCTCAGAACGGGCCGCCGTATTCGGCGGACTTCGTCGCGCGTTATCGCGCCGCGCAGGAAACGCGCAACCACCGCATCACCGATTGGGTGTGGTCGCAGCTCGATCAGCTGAAGAAGGTCGGTTTGTACGATCGCGCGTTCATCCTGCAACGCACGTGGGCCGATCCGCGCCTGATGGACGGCTCACTCGATCCTTCGGAACGGCCCGTGGGCGTCTGCTATGCCGGCGATCCGAAAGCCGCCAACTTCTCACCACGCGGCATTGGCCTCACGAACACGCTGCGCACGTGGCTGTCGATGTGGAGCCTGCGCGATTCGCACTGCCGCGGCGCCCCGCACCTCGCGCGCATCAAGGTTCCGGCCCTGGTCATTCAGAGCATGGGCGACACCGGCGTATTCCCGAGCGACGCACGCGGCATACACGACGCGTTGGGTGCCGCCGACAAGACGCTGCAGTTCATAACCGGCGATCACTATCTCGAAGATCCCCAGAACGCGCGCGATAACGTGGCGGATCTGATCGCGGCGTGGGTCGCGAAGCGGAACTAACGACGCGGCGAAGCCGCGGCGCAAGAGGAACGACTTGAAGACACTCGTTATCGGTGGAACCGGACCTACCGGGCACCACATCGTGAACGGCCTGCTAGAACGCGGCCACACGGTGACGATCCTGCATACCGGCCGGCACGAGGTCGCGGAAATACCGGCGCACGTCGAACACATTCATACCGATCCGTTCGACGGCGAGGCACTCCAAACCGCTCTCGCGGCGCGAACGTTCGACCTCACCGTCGCGGCGTATGGCCGGTTGCGCAGCACGTGCGAAGTGATGCGGGGAAGAACGGAACGATTCATTTCGATCGGCGGCGTGCCGGCCTATCGCGGTTACTCGAATCCCAGCGTGCTAACGCCCCCTGGATTGCCGGTGCCCATTGCTGAGGATTGGACGAAATCGACCGACCGCAGCGAAGACGAAAAAGGTTATCGCGTGTTTCGTTCGGAAGGCGTCGTGTTCGAATATCACCCCACGGCCACACACTTTCGTTATCCACTCGTGTACGGCCCTTACCAACTCGTGCCGCGCGAATGGTGCATCGTTCGACGCATCCGCGATGCGCGCCCCTTTATCGTGTTGGCCGACGGCGGCCTGACGCTGCACCACTGCGGTTACGCCGCGAACATCGCCCACGCCATCCTGCTTGCAGTCGATCAGCCCGATGCGGCGGCCGGCCAGGTCTACAACTGCGGCGACGCCGCAGCGTTGACGCTGCGGCAGGTCGTCGACGTCGTGGCGAATGCACTCGACTACCGCTGGGACGTCATCTCGATGCCTTACGAACTCGCCGCCTGCGCGCGACCGTTGGTGGGACAACCTTCGAACACGCATCGCGTGTTCGATCTGTCGAAACTCAGGACGGAACTCGGCTACGCCGACGTCGTGCCGCCGCGCGAAGCCGTGGCGCTCACCGCGCGCTGGTTGCTCGAACATCCGCCGCGTCCGGGAGGATCGGAAGAACGCAATCTGCAGGATCCGTTCGACTACGCGGCGGAGGACGCGCTTGTCACCGCGTGGAAAGAAACACTCGCCGCGTTTCCGAACGTGGATTATGCCCGCCAGCCAGGATACACGTCCGCCTACAGCGGACCGGGCGCGCCAACGCGCAAACACTCCTTCTAACGCGGCTTATGTCGCTCGTCAGTGCCCCGATGGTGTTCGCCGTCGTGGTGGCGGTGAGTCGGGTGGCGATGCTGTTCCGCGCGAAGGATGCGCTCGATGGACAAGCCGCGCGGCTGGATGATTTCCGGGGCCAATGTGCCGAGGATC
>CAZLDA010000069.1:0-10627 GCA_964557875.1 uncultured Pseudomonadales bacterium
CTGCAATGCGACCTCGGATTGCGATATTACGCAATCAACGGCCAACTCCGAAACGCATTTCACGACTTTCAGGGACTCCGATCGAGGAATTGCGCCGTGACCGTGTTGACGCATCCGGGCCGTCGCCGCATCATCGCTGGCAGTCGGTCCGGGGGAGAAAGGCAATGCACGATCTGCTCATCAAGAACGGCCGGATCGTCGACGGCACCGGCCTTGCCGCCTACGAATCCGACGTTGCGGTCGACGCGGGACTGATCAGCGCCATCGAGCGAACGCTCTCCGGCAAGGCACGACGCGTCATCGACGCAAAAGGTGCAATCGTCACGCCGGGTTTCGTCGACATTCACACTCACTACGACGGTCAAGCGACCTGGGACGACCGGCTCGAGCCGTCCGCGAGTCACGGCGTAACAACGGTCATCGCGGGCAATTGCGGCGTCGGCTTCGCGCCCGTGCGGCCAGGCGGCCAAGCCGAACTGGTAGAGCTGATGGAAGGCGTGGAAGACATCCCGGGCATCGCGCTCTACGAAGGCATCAAGTGGAACTGGGAAACGTTCCCGCAGTATCTCGACCTGCTCGGGCAGAAGCGCTGGTCGATGGACGTCGGCACGCACGTGCCGCACGGCGCTGTGCGCGTGTACGTGATGGGCGAACGCGGCGTGCAGAACGAAGCATCGACTTCACAGGACATCGCGCAGATGGCGGCGATCACGCGCGACGCCATTGCCGCGGGCGCGTTGGGGTTCTCAACGTCGCGCATCCTCGGCCATCAATCGATCAAAGGACTGCCGGTACCCGGCACATTCGCGGGTGAAGACGAAGTGTTCGCAATCGGCGAAGCGATGGCGGCGTCCGGCACCGTCTTCGAACTCGTGCCCGGCGGTTCGGTTGGCCAGGGCGGCATGCGCCTCGGTGCAAACGAGGCGCGCCTCGACGACGAACTCGCGTGGATGGCACGCCTGTCGAAAAAGACGCACCTGCCCATCACGTTTCTCATCGTGGAATTCCAGGAAAATCCCGACGCATGGAAACGCGTGCTCGCGTTCGTCGAGAAAGCGAATGCAGACGGCGCGCGGCTGTTTCCGCAAACGGCAGCACGCCCCGGCGGCCTGCTGCTCGGCCTGCAATCGAATCATCTGTTCCAGCGCCGCCCGACGTATCTGAAGATCGCGGAGCTGCCACTCGCTCAACGCGTTGCCGCGCTGCGCACGCCTGAAATCCGCAAGGCGATTCTCTCCGAGAAGGATCTGCCGCCCCTCTCGGCGTCCATCAACGACGCGATTCACATCATCATCGGACAATCGCTCGAAGATATCTTCCCGCTCGGCTCGCCGGTCGACTACGAACCGCCCCTCGACACGGCCGTTGCGGTGCAGGCGCGGCGCGATGGCGTAGATCCGCAGGCGCGCATCTACGATCTGCTGTTGCAGGACGACGGACGCGCAATGTTGCTGCTGCCGACGCTGAATTTCGCGCGACGCAATCAGGACGCGCTGTTCGGCATGCTCAGCAACGATCACACCGTGGTCGGCCTGGGCGACGGCGGCGCGCATTGCAGTTTGATCTGCGATGCATCGAGCACCACCTACATGCTGACGCACTGGGTGCGCGATCGCCGCGGCGACAAACTGTCGCTGGAACGCGCCATCAAGAAACAGTGTGGCGACAACGCAGCGCTGTACGGATTGTCCGACCGCGGCACGCTGACCGTGGGCAAGCGCGCCGACATCAACGTCATCGACTTCGACCGCTTGAGCCTCGGCCAGCCTTACATGACGAACGACCTCCCAGCGGGTGGTCGGCGCTTCCTGCAGAACAGCTCCGGGTATCTCGCAACCGTAGTCAACGGCGAAGTAACCCGCGACCACGACGAGGACACCGGCGCGCGTCCGGGCAGGTTGATCCGCGGCCGGCGCTGATCCCGTGACGAAGGTCATCATCATCGGCGCCGGTATTGCCGGGCTGTCCAGCGCATTGGCCATGCAGGCGAACGGCTTCGAGGTCGAGGTGCTCGAACGCGATCCCGAGCCACCGGAGCAGTTCGATCCCACCGCTGTGTCTTCGTGGCGCCGTCGCGGCGCACCGCAGGTGCCGCATCCGCATTTCCTGATGGGCGGCCTGCGCAATCTGATCTACGCGCATCACCCGAAGCTGGTCGAAGCATTGCTGAAAGCCGGCGTCTGGGAATTGCCGTTCATCGATACGCTGCATCCGGTCGCGCGCTCGAACTATCACGCGCAGCCCGGCGATGCGCAGCTCACCGCGTTCGTTAGCCGCCGCTCCACGCTCGAAACGGTGATGCGCCGCTATGTCGACGGTTTGCCGCGCGTGCGTGTCCATTCGAGATGCGAAGCAGAAGCGCTGCTGATCGATTCACAGTCTGCTCCGCTGAACGTGATCGGTATTCGCATGCGGCGCGATCACGCCGACACGGAGGAACTGAGGGGCGACGTGGTCATCGACGCTTCGGGACGATCGGGCCGGCTCGACAGGCAGTTGCGCGATCTCGGCGCCGACATACGCGACGAGCACTACGAATCCGGCGACGTCTATTTCACACGCCAGTACCGGCTGCAGCCCGGCCAGGCGTATGCACCGCTGCACGGATTGCCCGCCATCATCACGGCGGACTACACGATCGGCATGCTGCCGGCCGACAACGGCTACTTCACGATCACCATCGCGGTGTGGAAGGACGATCCGGTGTTGTACGAAGCGGTGAAAGACCCGCGGAAGTTCGAAGCGTTCTGCCGGTTGATCCCTCGTGCGGCGGGTTGGATCGACCCCGCGTTTGCAACGCCGGTAAACGACATCGTCTACGGATTCGGGGGGCTCGATTCCTTCTGGCGCACCACCGTGGTGGACGGCAAGGCGCAGGTGCACAACCTCTTCTTCATCGGCGACACCGCCGTGAGAACGAATCCGAAGTATGGACGCGGTTGCACCTGGGGCTTCACGCAGGCGCACATGCTCGCCGACATTCTGCAAAGAAACCCGGCTCCGGAAGGCCGCCTGGTCGAATACGAAGCCGCGTTGCGCAGCACCTTCCGCACGAACTGGAGCACCACGCTCACAATGGATCGCGACCGGTACAAACAGTACCGCGCGAATCTGTTCGGCCAGGCGATGTCGGCGCGCGACCGCCTGTCGGCTGCGCTCGACGACATCATCATTCAGCGCGGCATGCGGGCCGATTCGCATCTGCACCGCGCCATCATGACCGGCTACCACGGCCTGGCCGGACTTTCAGATTGGGTGAAAAGCCCGCAGGTCTGGGCGCGCGCCTTGAAGATTCTGTTGTCACCGGCAACCAAAGCGTTGCCCGATCCCATTCCGGCGCGCGAACGCGTCGTTGCAACCATCGGTACCGGCTAACGAGGCAACCATGACCAGGACGGAGCAGACAAAAGCCGAGCAACGCAATCTCGAGATGGTCGACCGTTGGGAAGACACGTACAACAACGCCGTCGATCGTATGGTGGACGAGTGCTACGCGGAGAACTGCGAGGTGCACAACATGTTCGCGGGCACCGTGTACCACGGCCGCACCGGGCTACGCGCCATCGAGCACGAGATTCAGAAGCACCAGGTCGACCGAAAGCTGCGGGTACTGAAAAAGTTCGCGAGCGGCGACTCGGTGGCGGTGGAATGCGAGGGCATATTCGGCGCGCTGACGTTCAAAGCGTGCGTGATTCTCACCTTCAACGCCGATGGTCAGATCATCAGCGACCACACCTACAGCCCGGATCCCACGGGCACGACGTCGAAGTAGCCTCAGCGGCGGCGTTTAGGCGGCGCCTTCGAAAGCGCGGCCGTCGGCCGCACCACCACTTCGTGGATGTCGTGCTTCACGGTTTGCGCGATTACTCGAACGTCCACTCGACTGACACCGCGAACGTTCTCCACCTTCGCATTGACCAGACGCATCAGTTCGAGCTGACTCGTGGTGGTGAGCACGAGGAGCAGGTTGTAGCGGCCGGCCACGGCCGCGGCGTAACGCACTTCGCCCAGACTGGAGAAGGTCGTTAGCGCCTGCTGCATATGTTCGGGCGAAACAGTAACGCGAACCCAGGCGGATACGGTGAGGCCGATACGGTTTGCATCGGTGACTACCCCGATGCGAATGGCACCGGCATCCTGCAGCTTCTTCAGACGTTGCCGCACGGTGCCTTCGGAGACATCGAGCCGACGCGCAACTTCGCGGTTACTCAGCCGGCCGTCTTCACGCAGGATCGCCATGATCCCTTCGTCGACGGTATCGGTTTTGATCGAGTTCGCCATCAGATGCTCGTGATCACAGGTGAGCCAGGTTGCCGAACCATGATTCGTACTTCCGGATCTCGAGTGCTACGAGCGTCTCGATGCGAGCAACGCCCTTCACGCGCGCGAGTTGCTCGTCGATGATCGTCACCACGTCGGCGCGATCACGCGCGTTGAAGGCAATGAAGATCTCGGGGCTGCCCAGCGTCAGCGTCACGATGGTGACGTTCGGCAGCGCCGCAAGATCACGCGCAACGGCCTCGACCGGGCGCTCTGCCACATAGACGTCGCCAAGACACTGCAGATCGAAACCCTGGCTGTAGAAGTCGCGCTGCAAGGTCACCAGCATGACCTTGCGCTCGCGCAGCGACCGAATCCGGATCGCAACCGTCGTTTCCGAAACGCCCAGCTTCGCGGCTAACAGCTTGTTCGGGGCGCGGCCGTCGTCGCGCAGCAGATCGATGATCCTGCGATCAAGATCATCGATCGGCTTGGCCGGCATGGAATTCTTCTCGCCAGTCGGATTCGCGCTACTTGTCCCCGCCCATCTGCATCGAGACGCGAAGGCCGTATTGGCGCGGCGACGAATACTGCGACATCACCGAACCGGTGGTACCAACGGCCTGGCTGGAGTTGGCATAGAACTCGTTGGTGATGTTCTGGCAGAACAACTGGCCCGAGTACTTGCCGTCGGAGCTGTCCCACGCGATGTGAGCGTTCGTGACGGTGTAAGCGTCCTGCTCCATCGCGCTCTGGTTCGGCAGCGATGCGTTGAAAACATCGAAATAGAAACTGTCGGAATAGGTCATGTCCGCGCGCGCGACGAATCTGCCGATGCCAGTGGTCCACTCGTATTGCGCCCCGATGTACGTCTTCCACGGCGGCGACCGCAACGTGTCGTTGCCGTCGACGCTGATCGGCGGACCGCCGAGAATCGGATTGCTGAACGTCGCGCCACCGCCGTACTCAGTGTTCAGATACGTAACACCGCCGTCGAACTCGAAGCCGGCGCCCACGATCGCAACGAATTCCACTTCCGCACCGTAGATGTCGGCTTCAGCCGCATTCGTGATCGACGATGCATTGTTGACGAACTGGTTCACCTGAATGTCGTCGTACTTGTAGACGAACGTTGCGCCGTTCAACTGCAGGCGGTTGTCGAACAGCTTGAACTTCGCACCCAGTTCGTACGCCCAGATCGTTTCGGGGTCGAACGGTCCTTCACACTCCGACACGTTGAAGCCGCCGGCTTTGAAGCCCTTCGAGGCGCTCAAGTAGACCATCGCGTCTTCAGTGAAGTCGTAGCTGAGGATGCCGGTGCCGGTGGTCTCGTTCCATCCTTCATTGATCTTCTGATCGCACGGCGTCCCACCGAGGTTGTTAGACAGTTGCCGGTGCATGTCCTTCGTGTCGTCCGTATAGCGCAAGCCCAACGTCACGTGCAGGTTGTCCACGACATCGACGGTGGTCTGCCCGAAGTAGGCCCACGACTTACTGTCCTGATTGCCGACGAAGTCGAGGAACGGCGCAGTATCCGGTAGCCCGGTCTTGAGGCGCGTTCCGAAGAACGCGAGGCTGCCCGGCGGCAGCGGCGCCTGGCCGGGGCCGAAGATGCCGAACAGCGCTTCATAGGTCTGCTGCATCGCCGGCAGGTCGTAGTAGAAGTGCGTGTAACCGTCTTCCTGGAAGAAGAACGCGCCCACCATCCACGTGGCGCGATCGTTCCAGTAGTTGCCGGAGAAGTTCAGCTCCGCGGTGTTCTGCCGGTTCGCCTGTTGCCCTTCCTGATACAGGATCGAAATGTCGGTGCCGTCCACGTCCATGTTGCGCGACCACTTCGAATCCTGGCGCGCGAGAATCAACTTCGACGTTACCTCGCCGAGTTGCATCGTCATCGTCGCGCTGCCGCCGTACTGCCTGACGATGTTCTTCGTGTGGTCGTTCGTGTACGACTTTTCATCGTTGGGATTGACGATGATCGGCTCGCCCGCTTGCGGGAACGTCAGGCCGAACACGTCCGCGAAGCTCAAACCCGGCCCGGCCAGACCCGGCACGGTCAGAATGCCGCCGACATTGGCAGGCGAAATGCCCAGCGCAGTCGGTGAAATTTCGCGGTTCATGAACACGCCCGTGCTGCCGTGGGTACGCGTGTAGTTGCCGCGCAGCACGAGCTCGGTGTCTTCGTTCAGATCGAACTGCAGCGTTCCGAGGCCACCCTTCAGACTGTCGTCTCCCTCGGAGTCGCCCAACGTCTTGTTGTCGTTGAAGCCGTTGTGGCTGTCGTCGACGTAGCTCGCGCGCCCATACACACCATCGGTGATCTGCCCCGATACACCTACTTCCGCCCTGATGTGGTTGTAGTTGCCGTAGGTGAGCGAGCCGTTGAATTCCGGTGTTTGCGACGGCATCCGCGTGATGATGTTGATCGCACCACCCGTCGCGTTGCGTCCGTACAGCGTGCCTTGCGGACCGCGCAACACTTCGATGCGTTCCATGTCGAACTGCGGCACGGTCTGCGAGAACGTCGCGCCGCGATACACACCGTCCTGATACATCGCGATCGCGGTTTCGTTCGCAAGGTTGGTGAGGTCGGTACCCACACCGCGAATCGACGTTTGTGCAAAACCCTGCAGTTCGGTGTAGCTCATGCTCGGCGTGTGCAGCGCCACGTCGGCAAAGTCTTCGATGCGGTTCAGCTGAATCTGATCTTTCGTGATCGCGGTGATGGCGATCGGCGTTTGCTGCAGGTTGGTTTCGCGCTTCTGCGCGGTTACCACGATTTCCTCGATCTCGGTCGAGGCCGCGTACGACACCGCGCTCGTACCGACAGACAATCCGAGCACAACGAGACTCGCGCCGAGGCGCGCATGGATAAGCTTCACGGTGTTCCCCCTTCCTTGAAGTATCTAGATTGAAGGACGCGATCGATCCTTAAGACGTAGGACTGGTGCTTCACCCCGACGCGATCCAGCCACGACCGGATGCTACAAAACGCCCCCTCTCTACGCAATATCGATGTGGAACCGATTGAGATCACGCGATCGGCCAAAACTCCGGGTAATTTCCAACGAAATCCGTCATTCGTATCGGCGGATCCGGACCGGGATTCCGGCTGGTGCGCGCTGGAATGCGGGTGTCTAATCGAACGACGCGCTGTGCGTACAACGAGGGTTCTGTCATGAAGAGGCACTACTTCATCGGCGACGATCTCAATGTCATCGCCGCAGTCGAACGCGCATTGATGGCCAAGGGCATCGCCGCGGAACAAATTCACGTGCTGAGTCTCAACGATGCGGATGCCGAACAACGTCAGCTCCACGACGTTCAGTCGCTGATGAAGAAGGACGTCATCCACTCCGCCGAAATCGGCGCGCTGCTCGGGCTCGTCGCGTCGATCTGCGTCATCACCATCGTCCACTTCACGGGCATCGCCGAGAAAGTGGGTTGGGTTCCGTTCGTGTTTCTCGCTATCGTGCTGCTCGGTTTCTTCACGTGGGAAGGCGGTTTGATCGGCATCCAGTTACCGAACTCGCGCTTTCGCCGCTTCGAGAAAGCGCTGCGCGCCGGTGAGCACGTGTTTTTCGTCGATGTCGAGGCTTCGGAAGAACCACACGTAACGCAGGTCATGGAGGCACATCCGCACCTGCGCCCCGCGGGCACGGGCTCGTCGTCGCCGAAGTGGCTCGTCGGGCTGCAGCAGAACGCGCGTCGTTTTTCGCAATGGGCTCCATAGTTCCACTCATCACACAAAAGCACGCCATAAGGAAATTGTTGGATGACCATATCGCTCGAAGAAGCGGTTCGCACCGGTATGACCGTTGCGTACCACGCGCAACAGCAACCGAATGTACCCGCGCTGATCACCAACTACGGCAACCGCACCTTCTCCGAGCTGAACCAACAGGCCAACCGGCTGGTTCGCGCGCTGCGCGACGTGGGCATCGGCAACGGCGATTCCATTGCGGTGGTCGTCCGCAATCGGCCGGAATTCGTAGAAGCGTTGATGGCCGCCAGCCGCGGCGGCATCCGCTTCACTCCGATCAATTTCCACCTCAAAGGCGAAGAGATCGGCTACATCGTAGACAACTGCGAAGCTAAGGCATTCATCGCAGAAGCTGCGTTGGGCGACGCGCCAACGGAAGCACTGAGGAGCGCGCCGAACGTTCGCCTCGCATTGTCGGTGGGCGGACCGCTGGAAGGGTTCCAGGATTACGACGCAGTAATCGATCGCTACAGCGCCGCCGACATCGAGGATCCGTCTCTCGGCGGCCTGATGATGTACACGTCGGGCACCACGGGCCGGCCGAAGGGTGTTTACCGGAACGAGCGCGAACCGGCGACGCCACAGTGGGACGGCACGCTGGCCGCCTATCGGCCCGGACAAGACGCCGGTCTTTGTACCGGCCCCGCCTATCACGCGGCACCGCTGCTGATCGACGTGGTTCCGGCATTGGTGTCGGGTGCCACAGTAGTGATGATGGAGCGCTGGGACGCCGAGGAAACTCTGCGCCTCATCGAGCAGCATCGCATCACCCACTCGCACATGGTTGCCACGATGTTTCACCGCTTGTTGCAGCTGCCTGAGCAGACGCGTGCGAAATACGATACGTCCAGTTTGCGGCTGCTCATCCACGGCGCGGCGCCGTGCCCCGTGCACGTGAAGCGCGCCATCATCGAATGGTTTGGGCCGATCGTGTGGGAGTACTACGCGGCAACCGAAGGCGGCGGCGGCTTCATCGTCGGCTCGGAAGAGTGGCTGAAGAAGCCGGGCACCGTCGGCCGCCCGGGGCCTGAGTTCGACAACCTGATTCTCGACGACGAAGGCAACCCGGTGCCCACCGGAACCGTCGGCACCATTTATATGCGCGCCCCTGCACAAGGCCGTTTCGAGTATTTCAAAGACGACAAGAAGACCGCGAGTTCGTATCGCGGCGAACACTTCACGCTCGGCGACATGGGCTACTTCGACGAAGACGGCTACCTGTTCCTCACCGGACGTTCCGCGGAACTGATCATCTCCGGCGGCGTGAACATCTACCCACAGGAAGTCGACAACGAGCTGATGAAGCATCCCGCGGTGCTCGACGTATGCACAATCGGCGTGCCGAACGATGAATGGGGCGAGGAAGTGAAGTCGGTGGTGCAGCTGCGCCCGGGCTTCGCGGCATCACCCGAACTCACCGCGGAGTTGATGGCCTGGGCGCGTGAGCGGCTCGCCCACTTCAAGTGCCCGAGGTCCATCGACTACTCGAGTGAACTGCCCCGCTTGCCGTCGGGCAAGATCCAGCGCCGCGTGGTACGCGAACCGTACTGGCAAGGCCGCGGTTCCCGCTGATGCCGTATCGATTCTCACTGATCATCCTGATCGGGATGATCGCCGGCGTTTTCGTCGGCTGGATCTGTCATGGACTGTTGACCGCCGATCAGGCCGCCACCGTTGCCCTGAACCTCAGCATCGTCACCGACGTGTTCCTGCGCCTCATCAAGATGATCATCGCCCCGTTGGTGTTCGGAACGCTGATCGCCGGCATTGCGAACATGGGCGCCGGTGCGCAACTCGGCCGCATCGGCGCGCGCACCATCGCGTGGTTCCTCGGCGCCTCGGTCATCTCGTTGGTGCTCGGCATCGTCGTCGTCACCGCTCTGCAACCCGGCGCGGGTCTCGATCTGCCGTTGCCGCCCGAAGGCACTAGTAGCGGTGTTTCTGCGGGTGGTTTGACTCTGAAGGAATTCGTTACGCACGTGTTCCCGCGCTCCATCATCGAGGCGATGGCGAACAACGAAATCCTGCAGATCGTCGTGTTTTCGGTGTTCGTCGGCGTTGCACTCGCGAGCCTCGGTGAGCGCACCGCCGGTATCGTTCTGTTGGCGGAACAGCTGGTAGAAGTGATGTTGAGGATTACCGGCTACGTGATGATGGTGGCCCCATTCGCGGTGTTCGCTGCCATTGCGGCAACGATCGCGCAGAACGGCCTCGGCATTCTCGTGACCTATTCCAAGTTCATCCTCAGCTTCTACTTCGCTCTCGTCGTGCTGTGGCTGGTGATCGCCTTGTTCGGAGGCCTCGTGATTGGACGGCGCGTGGTGCCGCTGATGTCGTCGATGCGCGACCCCATTCTGGTTGCGTTCTCCACCGCCAGTTCCGAGGCGGCGTTCCCGCGCATTCTCGAACAGCTCGAGAAATTCGGCGTGCCGCGGCGCATCGCAGGCTTCGTGCTTCCGCTCGGCTATTCGTTCAATCTCGACGGCTCGATGATGTATTGCACCTTCGCGACATTGTTCATCGCGCAGGTGTACGGCATCGACCTCACTCTGGCTCAACAGGCGACGATGCTGCTGATTCTGCTCATCACATCGAAAGGCATCG
>CAZLDA010000070.1:0-10617 GCA_964557875.1 uncultured Pseudomonadales bacterium
CGTTGCTTCAACATCGGGGCTTCAACATCGGGGCTTCAACATCGGGGCTTCAACATCGGGGCTTCAGCATCGGGGCTTCAGCATGCGTGCCGCCGCCGATCGCAGCGCACACTGCGTGACATCACGGGCGGCGTCCGAATCTGCGTTGCCGCTCGCGGAACGATTCGAACGCATCGGCGAGGCGAGTTTCGTCGAACTCGGGCCAATACGCGTCCGTGAAGTACAGCTCGCTATAGGCGAGATCCCACAGCAGGAAGTTGCTGATGCGTTGATCGCCGCCGGTGCGGATGCACAGATCGGGCGGCGGCAGACTGCCGAGCGACAGCAAACCAGCTACGGTGTGTTCGTCGACCTTGTCCGGATCGATCTGGCCGCTCGCCACGGCTTTTGCGAGCCCGCGCATCGCTTGCGTGATGTCCCATCGACCGCCGTAGTTCGCCGCAATCGTGAGGTGCAGTTGATCGTTGTCGCGCGTGATCTGCTCCGCGCGTTTCATCAGCATCTGCAGTTCCGCGGCAAAGCGGCTGCGATCGCCGATGATCCGCAATCGCACGCCGCGATCGCGCAACTCTTCGATGTTGTCTTCGAGAAAGCGCCGCATGAGCTGCAGCAACAGATCGACTTCACGCTTGGGCCGATCGAGATTTTCGGTCGAAAGCGCGAAGATTGTCAGATAACGCACGCCGAGATCGGCACAGCGTTCAGCAATCGGACGGATGTTGCGAGCGCCTGCCCGATGTCCGGCGGCGCCTGGTAGATGGCGCGCTTTGGCCCAACGGTGGTTGCCATCCATGATGATGGCCACATGGCTCGGGACGAGGTCTGAATCGATCTGGGCGGCACTGGCCTGAAGCTCGGACATATCGCCTGCAATCCGCTGTCAGTGTCGAGATACTAGCGTTAAATCTTTAATAAATCGGCTTCTTTTTCCGCCAAAGCGTGATCGATTTCCGATATCCGCTTGTCGGTGAGCTTCTGGATGTCTTCTTCGGCGCGACGCGCGTCGTCTTCCGAGATTTCCTTCTCCTTGAGGAAGTCGCGCACGTCTCCCATCGCGTCGCGACGGATGTTGCGAACGGCCACTCTCGCCTGTTCGGCTTCCTGTTTGGCGAGCCGCGCGAGATCGCGCCGGTTCTCTTCCGACAACGGCGGCAAAGCAATGCGGATCGAATCGGCGTTCGCCGCCGGGGTGATGCCGAGATCGCTTTTGAGAATGGCTTTCTCGATGTCAGCGATGAGCTTCTTCTCCCACGGCGAGATGATCAGCGTGCGCGCGTCCTGCACGTTGATCGAAGCAACCTGGTTCAACGGTGTGTCGACGCCGTAGTACGGCACCTGAATGCCGTCGAGAATCGCGGGATTCGCACGGCCGGTTCGAATGCGACCGAACGCGTGCCCGAGCGCCTCGATCGACTTGCCCATGCGTTGGTTGGCTTCGCGCTTGATGTCGTCGATCACAGAGGTGCCTCGATCCTTGTTGGGTTGCGCCGCATCACTCGGAATCGCCGCCGATCAACGTACCGACCCGCTCGCCCGCCACGATGCGCTGCAACGCACCTGCGGCGTTCATATCGAATACGACGATCGGCATCTCGTGGTCGCGACACAAGCAGATGGCCGTCATATCCATGACTTTCAGATTGCGGGCGATGACTTCGTCGTAACTCAGGCGGTCGAATCGCTCTGCGGTCGCATCGAGGTGCGGATCGGAAGTGTATACACCATCCACCTTGGTCGCCTTCAGCACAATGTCGGCATCGATCTCGATGCCGCGCAGGCACGCCGCCGAATCGGTGGTGAAGAAGGGGTTGCCGGTGCCGGCCGCAAAAATCACCACGTGCCCGGCTTGAATCAAGTCGACCGCGCGCGCCTGCGAATAGCCTTCGACGATGCTTGCCATCGGAACGGCTGACAACACGGTTGCGCGCGCACCCAGCGACTGCAGCACGTCGCGAAATGCGAGCGCGTTCATCACGGTGGCTAACATACCCATGTGATCGCCGGTCACTCGGTTGAGGCCGGCCTTCGCGAGCGCGACACCACGAAACAGGTTGCCTCCACCCAACACAACGCCGAATTCGGCGCCGGTTTGCTGAGTGGCGACTACTTCGCCGGCAATTCGGCGAACCACTTCGGAATCGATGCCGAAGTCGGCCTCACCGGCCAGTGCTTCACCGCTGAGCTTGAGCAAATAGCGGGAGACGACGGGTCTCGCCATGGAGCGCTAGCCCTTACCCCTGACCTGCGCCGCGACTTCCGCTGCAAAGTCGGTTTCGACTTTGTCGATACCTTCGCCGACTTCGTACCGGATGAATCCGGTGCAGCGCGCTTTCTTCTGCGAGAGCAACTGACTGACGCGCAAGTTCGGGTCTTTGACGAACGGCTGCTCGAGCAGACTCACTTCGGCAAGGAACTTGCGAACGCGCCCTTCAACCATCTTCGCGATGATGTCTGCCGGTTTGCCGCTGTCTTGCGCTTGCGCCGTGTAGATCTCGCGTTCCTTCTCGACGACGTCCGGCGCCACGTCAGCACCCGGAACGACGAGCGGCTTACTCGCCGTCACGTGCATCGCGAGGTCGCGCCCGAGTTCGTCGTCGCCACCCACCACCGCTACCAACGAGGCTTTACGGTTGTCAGCGTGCAGGTAACTCGCAACTTTTCCGCCCGGCGCTTCGAGCAACGCAATACGTCGCACGGAAACGTTCTCACCAATGCTCTGCACCAACGCTTCCCGTTCCGCATCGAGACCACCGGCAAGCAGCGCGGCGACATCGTTCGTGCGCTTCTCGAATGCGACGTCGCGCACGCGTTTCACGAATGCGGCAAATGAAGCGTCGCGTTCTGCGAAGTCGGTTTCGATGTTCACCTCGACGACGATCGCATAGCTGCCATCGTCGGCCACGCGAACACCGAGCAGACCTTGCGACGCGGTGCGATCGGCTTTCTTCGCGGCTTTCACGGCGCTGTTGCGACGCAGCGTCTCCACTGCGGCATTCATGTCGCCGTTCGAATCGGTCAGGGCTTTCTTGCAATCCATCATGCCGAGACCGGTGAGCTCCCTGAGCTCTTTCACCATCGCTGCAGTGACGGCCATGTCAGACTGCCTCGTCGATGTCGTATTCGGCCGTTTCGCTGCCGACTTCGTCCACCTCGACGAATTCGTCGATGCGAACTTCGCCACCGGCGGTTGCTTGACCCTCGGCCACCGCGTCAGCGACCGCTGTCACGTACAGACGTACCGCGCGGATCGCATCGTCGTTACCGGGAATGACGTAATCGACGCCCACCGGGTCGCTGTTCGTATCGACGATACCGACCACGGGGATACCGAGCTTGTTCGCTTCCGATACCGCGATGTGTTCGTGCTGAACGTCAACCACGAACAGCGCATCGGGCAAGCCGCCCATGTTTTTGATGCCGCCCAGGCTGCGCTCGAGTTTTTCCATCAGGCGGCGCTTCGTCAGCGCTTCCTTCTTGGTAAGTCGCTCGAACGTGCCGTCCGCCGACTGCGCTTCGAGTTCCTGCAGGCGACGGATCGACTGACGAATTGTCTTGTAGTTGGTGAGCATCCCGCCGAGCCAGCGCTGATCGACGAACGGCATGCCTACTCGCGTTGCCTGTTCGCGGATGACCTTCGCGGCCGAGCGCTTGGTGCCGACGAACAGCACCTTGTGGCGTCGTGACGACAACGTCTTCAGGTACGCCAGCGCTTCGTTGAACGCAGGTACCGTACGCTCGAGGTTGATGATGTGGATCTTGTTGCGGGCCCCGAAAATGAAGGGGGCCATCTTGGGATTCCAGAACCGCGTCTGGTGGCCGAAGTGCACGCCTGCGGCCAACATGTCACGCATGCTGATATTTGCCATGTTTCCTCGTCATGTTTGGGTTGAGCCTCCACGCACCCCAGACCCGAACCACCTTTCGATGGCACCCGCGGGGCTGTGTCGATGCGTGTGAGAATTTTGAACTCTCGCACTCAAACAACGAGTTGCGAGATATCCGGTTTGCCTCACGGCGGCGCGCTTTATACCATAATCCGTTTTTCGTCGAAACCGACCCATTAAGCGCGAACGGCACCCCGGAATGCCCATCAAACTACGCAACGAGGATGAAGTCGCACGCATGCGAGTGGCCGGCCGTCTCGCCGCGAGCGTGCTCGAAATGATCGGCGAACACGTTCAACCGGGCGTGACCACCGAGGAGCTCGATCGCATCTGCCACCGCTTCATCGTCGATGAACTCGACGCAGTTCCCGCGCCGCTCAATTACAGCAACGCGCCGGGACAGCCGCCGTTTCCAAAGTCCATCTGCACCTCTGTGAACCACGTTGTATGTCACGGCATCCCGTCGGACAGCAAGCGCCTCAAGCGCGGAGACATCGTGAACATCGACGTGACCGTCATCAAGGATCGTTATCACGGCGATACCAGCAAGATGTTCTTCGTCGGCGAACCGAGCGTAATGGCCCGCCGCCTGGTCGAGATCACGCAGGAATGCCTGTACCGCGGCATTCAGGTGGTGCGGCCCGGCGCGCATCTGGGCGACATCGGCCACGCCATTCAGTCGCACGCCGAGGCCAACAACTTGTCGGTGGTGCGCGAATTCTGCGGCCACGGAATCGGTGACGTATTCCACGATGAGCCGCAGATACTGCACTACGGGCGGCCGAACACCGGCGCGAAGATCGAAGCGGGAATGACGTTCACCATCGAACCGATGATCAACGCGGGTCAACGCCACATCAAGATGCTTCCCGATCAATGGACCGTCGTCACGAAGGACCACAAACTCTCGGCACAATGGGAGCACACGATCCTGGTGACGAGCGATGGCGCTGAAGTTCTGACACGGCGCGCTGAAGAACATTTTCCGTGACACCCTCCGACAAGCTGAGTGAGGCGCGACGCCGAATCAGCTCATCCGATTCGCTTCTCGCACAACGATTCTGGGCCGGCGAAGACGTCGAAACGATCGTGCGCAGTCGCGCTGCATTCTTCGATGAGCTGATCAAGGACCTGTGGAGCCGCATCAAATGGCCCGAAGGCACCGGCCAGCATCTCGCGCTGTTTGCGGTCGGCGGATACGGGCGCGGCGAATTGCACCCGCACTCCGACATCGACCTGCTGATCCTGGTCGACGGCGATCCCGCGGAATATCGCGACGGCATCGAAACGTTCGTGCAGAACCTGTGGGATCTGAAGCTGAACATCGGCCACAGCGTGCGGACGATCGACCAGTGCCATCAGGAAGCAAAGCAAGACATCGCAACGGCGACGTCGATTCTCGAACGCCGACTCCTTGCGGGCACACTGGCGCTCGACCGGCAGGTGGGCCGGCTGTTCGCCACCGACGAAATCTGGCCCAGCGCACGATTCTTCAGCGCCAAAGTCGATGAACAGCGCAAGCGCCACGACCGATATCAGGACGTCGACTACAACCTCGAACCGAACATCAAGGTGGCGCCGGGCGGCCTGCGCGACATCCAGACCGTCGGGTGGATCATCAAACGTCATTTCGGCAACACATCGGCCGACGACCTCACCGCGCGCGGCTTCCTCACTGCGCAGGAACGGCAATGGCTCAACGATGGTCGACGATTCCTGTGGCGTGTCCGCTACGGCCTGCACCTGATCGCGGGTCGGTCGGAGGACCGATTGTTGTTCGACTATCAACGCACCTTAGCCGATCGGTTGGGCTACACCGATAGTGACGCGCAACTCGGCGTCGAGCAGTTCATGCACGACTACTACAGCCACGTGCTGAGCTTGCGCGAAGTGAACGACATCCTGTTGCAACACTTCGACGAAGCGATCCTTCGGGCGCACTATGAGCCCGAGATCGAGCCGATCAACGAACGCTTCCAGATTCGCGACAACTACATCGAGACTCGCAGCGAAGACGTCTTCCGCGTGCACCCGCCGGCACTGATGGAGATGTTCGTGATCATGGCGAACCGCCGCGACATCTCCGGCGTTCGTGCCACGACGATCCGTCAGGTTCGTAACAGCCTCGATCTGATCGACGAGGCGTTCCGCAACAATCCCGAAGTGACGGGTCTATTCATCGATCTGTTGCGTGCGCCCTACACGCTCGTGTCTCAACTGACGCGTATGCGCAGATACGGAATGCTCGCGCGCTACATCCCGGAGTTCGGCCGCGTCATCGGCCAGATGCAACACGACCTGTTCCACATCTACACGGTCGATGCGCACACGATGATGGTGATCCGCAACATGCGGCGCCTGCACTATCGGTCGAGCCAGGACACCTTTCCGGTCGCGCACCACTGCATCAAGAACCTGCCGAAGATCGAACTGCTCTACATCGCGGGTTTGTTTCACGACATCGCAAAGGGACGCGGTGGCGATCACTCGACGCTCGGCGCCGTCGACGTCATCGACTTCTGCCGCCGGCATCGCATCGCTGAGGCGGACACCGAGTTGGTGGAGTGGCTCGTACGCGTGCATCTGTTGATGTCCGCCACGGCTCAAAGCAAAGACATCAACGATCCGGTCGTGATCCGTGAGTTTGCGAGCGAAGTTCGCACGGAAATGCGGCTCGACTATCTGTACACGCTCACCGTCGCTGACATCAACGCGACGAATCCGAACTTGTGGAACGGCTGGCGCGCAACGCTGATGCGGCAGTTGTACATGGAAACACGCAGAGCGTTGCGCCGCGGTCTCAATATGCCCGTCGATCGCGCCGCGTACATCGAACACCACCGGACCGAGGCGTTGGCGAAGCTCGAAGAACGCGGCATCGATCGCGAACGTGCCCTGCTGCTCTGGGACGATCCCGATCCCGAGTTCTTCATGCAGCACTCGGTGGCGCAGATCGTTTCGTTGACGGAGGCGATCGCAAAGCACGACCTCGCAACCGGACCGCTCGTGCTCGTGCGCGATGTCGTCGGCCATGCCAGCGAAGAAGGCGCCACTGAAATATTCCTGTATACGCGCGACCAACCACGACTGTTTGCCGCAAGCGTCATCGCGATCGATCAACTGGGCCTTTCGATTCACGACGCGCGCATCCACACGTCTGCCGGCAATCTGTGCTTCAACAGCTACATCGTGCTCGACGAATCAGGACATTCAATCAGTGCCAATGCGGCGCGGTGCCGACATATCGAACGCACGCTGATCGCGCAGTTGAGCGATCTCGAACGTTATCCCGAACTCGCAAAGCGCCGCATTCCCCGACGCCTGAAACAGTTCCAGCGGCCGACTGAGGCACGCCTGTCGAATGACGCGGATCAGCAGTGGTCGGTGTTGCTCGTGGTTGCATCCGACCGGCCCGGCTTGCTCGCACGCCTCGGCATCATCTTCGTAGAACTGGGCATCAACGTGCACGGCGCGAAGATCACCACCCTGGGCGAGCGCGTCGAAGACGTGTTCTACATCAGCGGTGCCGGCACCTTGCCGATCAAAGACCCCGAAAGGATCGAGATCGTGACGCGGACCATCCGCGAGCGCCTCGACCAGCAACTCAACGAAGAAACCCTCGCGAGCTGAGCCGAATGAACCCGTTTCTCGATTCGCTGCTGCCGTACCCGTTCGAGCGTATGAACGCACTGAAGGCAGGCGTCAGCAGCCGCAGCAATGCACCGCACATCGCGTTGTCGATCGGTGAACCGAAACATGCGGCAGCGAAGTTTCTGGTCGACGCGGCCACCGATGCCAGGTTCGTACAACCGGGCCTCGGCACGTACCCCGCGACGCGCGGCAGCGATTCGCTGCGCAACGCAATCGCGTCCTGGGCTACTGCGCGCTTTCAACTAAAAGCCGGCTCACTGACCTCCGTAAAACATATCCTGCCGGTGAGCGGAACGCGCGAAGCTCTGTTTTCCTTCGCGCAGTGCGTGCTTTCCGGTCGGAGCGGAAGCTGCGCAGTCTTGCCCAACCCCTTCTACCAGATTTACGAAGGGGCGGTATTGTTGCGGGGCACGACGCCCTACTACGCTCCGTGCACCCAAGCAACGAACTATCTTTCCGACTTCGAGTCCGTTCCCGAAAAGGTGTGGCGAAACTGCGAACTGCTGTTCATCTGCTCGCCCGGCAACCCGACCGGTGCGGTGATGCCCGTCGAACAGCTGGTCCAGCTCATCGAGATGGCAGATCGCTACGACTTCGTGATCGCGTCCGACGAGTGCTATTCGGAGATCTACCCGGACGAGTCGAATCCGCCGGCGGGTCTGTTACAAGCGTGCGCTTCCATCGGAAGAGACAACTACGCGCGCTGTGTCGTGTTCCACAGCCTTTCGAAGCGATCGAACCTGCCGGGCCTGCGCTCCGGTTTCGTCGCAGGCGACGCGTCGATCCTAGATCGCTATTTTCTGTACCGGACGTATCACGGTTGCGCGATGCCAGCCCACGTTCAGCACCTGAGCGAGCTTGCGTGGTCGGACGAAATGCACGTCAAAGACAATCGCGCCGTATACCGGCAGAAATTCGCCGTCGTAACGCCAATGCTGACACCCGTGCTCGGCGTCGCAGCGCCCGAAGGTGGCTTCTATTACTGGCCGCGCACGCCGATCGACGACGAATCCTTCACGCGCCGGCTGTTCGTAGAAGAGAACGTCACCGTGCTGCCGGGTCGTTACTTGTCGAGACCGCAAGGAGGCGTCGATCCCGGCATCAATCGGGTGCGCATGGCGATGGTCGCCGAGTTACCCGAATGCATCGACGCGGCGGAGCGCATCGTTCACTTCGCGCGCTCGCTATGAGTTCGGCTATGAAGCCTTGTGCTTGTGGTAGGTTACCGCCCCTCGAATCGGGCGCCAGGATTTCCAATGAGTGATCTCTTTGCATTCGGCATCGGCCACGCGACGCACAGTCGTGCCGGCCTGCCACTCGAAGTGCTCTTTCCTGCGCCGTGCAAAAACCCTTCGGCAGAAGCGGCCGCGGCGGTTCTTGCGCGGCTGAAGCCGGGTGTCAGCGCCCTGTCACCTGCAGATGCTGCTTCTCTTGCCCGATCGCTTGAAGACGTTGGTGCCACTGATGCGGCGCGCGGCTGCGAACTACTCGCGCAGATCGACAAACCGTTGACCGGCCTCGTGCTCGAACACGACGGCGCGATTCAGTCGACGGCCGAGGCGTATTTCAAATTGCAGCTGCTGTCTCATCGCCTCGCACTGCCGAACACCCTGAATCTCGACGGCATCTTCGCGAAATTGCCGAACGTTGCGTGGACCAGCGATGGCGCGATCGACGTCGGCGAATTCCAAGCCGCGTTGCTGGCGGCGCGGCGCGCAGGACGTCAGCTCACGGTGCATTCACTCGACAAGTTCCCGCGCATGACCGACTACGTTCTGCCGAGCGGGGTGCGCATCGCCGACGCGGCGCGGATCCGTCTCGGCGCGTACCTCGGCGAGGGCACCACCGTGATGCACGAAGGCTTCGTCAATTTCAACGCGGGCGCGATCGGCCCGAACATGATCGAAGGCCGCATTTCGCAAGGTGTGATCGTCGCCGAACATACAGACCTGGGCGGCAGTTCGAGCACGATGGGTACTTTGTCGGGCGGCGGCAACATCAAGGTCAGCATCGGACGCCATTGTCTGATCGGTGCGAACGGCGGCACTGGAATCTCGTTGGGAGATCGCTGCACGATCGAAGCCGGGCTGTACATTACGTCAGGCACGGTGGTCGACATCATCGACGAAGACCGCAACAAGGTTCGCACCGCCAAAGGCCGTGAGTTGTCCGGCGCTTCCGACATGCTGTTCATCCGCAACAGTCGCACCGGCGCAGTCGAGTGCCGCACCAACCGCGCGGCGATCAAGCTGAACGAACAGTTGCACGCGCACAACTGACATGGATGTATTGGCGCTCAGCCGAGAACTGATTCGACGCGCGTCGATCACGCCGAATGACGATGGTTGTCAGGACGTGCTCATCGCGCACCTCGAGCGTCTCGGTTTCACCATCACGCGGCTGCCATTCGGCAACGTTACGAATTTCTGGGCGCGTCGCGGCAACACCGCCCCGCTCGTCGCGTTTGCGGGTCACACCGACGTGGTACCGACAGGTCCGCTCGAGCAATGGACGTCACCGCCGTTCGAACCCGTCATTCGCGACGGGAAGCTGTTCGGACGCGGCGCTGCCGATATGAAGACCGGACTGGCAGCCATGGTGGTCGCAATCGATCGGCTGCTTTCGGAAGCGTCCGAACTGGACGGTTCGATCGGATTCCTGGTCACCAGCGACGAAGAAGCCGATGCGATCGACGGCACCGCCAAGGTTGTGGACTTCCTTCAGCGCAATGGCACGCACATCGACTACTGCATCGTCGGCGAACCGTCGTCGAACCACCGGGTCGGCGACATGGTGCGGGTCGGGCGGCGCGGTTCACTCAACGGTCGCGCGCGCATTCGCGGAATTCAGGGACACGTCGCCTATCCTGAAAAGGTGCGCAATCCGATTCACCTCGCCGCGCCGGCGATGGCAGAACTCGCGGCCCGGCGCTGGGACGACGGCAACGACTACTTCCCCGCCACCACCTTTCAGATTTCAAACGTGCACGGCGGCACCGGCGCGACCAACGTCGTTCCGGGCAGCCTCGAGCTGCTGTTCAACTTCCGCTTCAACACGGAGCAGACGCAAGAGCGACTACAAG
>CAZLDA010000071.1:0-10508 GCA_964557875.1 uncultured Pseudomonadales bacterium
GGGAAAACGCTGGCCGTCCACCGTGATCGAGCCTCGCGCCGCCATGTGTTGCTCGTAATGTCCGCGCGCAAACGATTCTTCGGCTTTCTCTTCGATCTTCGAGCCGTCTTCGTTCACGGGCTCACCGCCGAACATCGGCGAAACGCCTTCGTATTCGAGTTCGAGATCGACCGGGATCACCGGGTTGTTCTTGAACGCCGACGCGGGATCGGCCATGTCTTTCGGATGCTTCATCACGCAGAGCTTGCCGCGATAACGAACCGTCAGGCGTTTGAACGGTTCGACGATATCGAAGGACATTCCGCCGCCGTGAAACGCTTCGTTCGTGCGACCTTCCGGCCGCGCGAACATGAAGCCGATACGTCCGTCGGGAAGATAGATGCAACACGACATCTCGCCGCGGCCTTCGTTCGGCCGATTCGCCAGCCTGAACCAACCACCCGTTCGAGCGGCGCGGTCGAACACGTTGAAGTACATGCTCTCGTTGAAGTTCTGTGCGGCTTCGATCGGGTGCGTGTATTCGTCTTGCGGATCGAGGCGCACGCGCACGCCTTTTCCTGCTGCGGCCATCGCGTTCCCCAGAATTGATAGAGTTCCGCAATGTACCGAACGGCTAACGCCCTTGCCACTGCCAGGGTTTTCCTTCGAGCCAGCTGCGCATCGCAACAGCGGCATCGCGACTTGCCATACAGCGATCGAACTCGCGCTGCTCGACGAGCAACGCATCGTTAAGCGGAAGTTCGGCGCCTTCGTAGATCGCGCGCTTCGCTGCTGCAAGCGCAACCGGCGCACGCGATGCGAGGTCGGCCGCGAATTCTCCCACTGATCTTCGGAACGACGCTGCGTCGAACACGCGATGCACGAGCCCAAGTGTCAACGCTTCTGACGGTGACACTGTTTGCGCATGCAGAATGAGGTCGAGCGCTTTCGCGGTACCGAGCAGCCGCGCGTAGCGTTGCGTCCCGCCCGCGCCGGGAATGATGCCGACGCCGGTCTCGGGCAGGCCGAGACGGAATTCACCGGCCATCGCCAATCGAAAATCGCAACCGAGTGCGAACTCGAGGCCGCCGCCGGCCGTGCTGCCGTTGATTGCGGCCACGGTTACGAACGACGCGCGCTGCAATCGCAGAATCAAGCGGTGGAACGGATGCAGTTCCGGCGGCGCTGACGCCGTGCGCTCCGGCGCCGCGCTGCTGCGCTCCGCGCTCACCGCGAGTTCACCCACTTCATAGTGCGCGATGAACACACCAGCACCCGCGCCCGTGAACACGAGCACGCGCACGTCGTCGCGTGCCTCGAGCTCAGTCACGAGCTGATCGAGCTCGCCGACCTCCGCTGCCACCAGCGTGTGCCGCGGCGGATTCGACATCGTGCACGTCACTACACCGTTCGAATCACTGACGCTGAGGTAGCGGAATTCGCTCATCGCTGCTCCTTGTTCTGATGTGTCTGCTTCTGGCGTGTTTGGGCCGTGACGATCCACAACGGATCTTCGCCATCGGGCGAGCGGTCCTCGAATGTCGCCACGTCGAAACCGCCCGCTAACTCAACATACGCACCGATCAGGCGAATACGATCCTCCGGGCCCAACTGATGGAATGCGCGCACCGCCTTGGTGGGAAAACAGCGGTGCGACATCGCGACGATCAGACGACCACCCGGTGCGAGCACACGCGCGATGTCGCGAAACACCTCAACCGGCCGCACGAGGTATTGCACTGATACGGCAATCAACACCGCGTCGAACGTTCCATCACCGAACGGCAACTTCGGATCGCGGTTGAGGTCTTGAACTACTCGAACAGCCAGTCGCGGATTTGCGTCGAGTTCGGCGGCGTTCATACCGAGACCCGCGACAGTGCTGTAACGGGCCTCCTTGGGAAGATGCGATATCCATGACGACATCAGATCGAGCACGCGCGCGCCATTCGGCAAAACGTCGCGGTAGTACTGCGTCAGCGCCGCAATCGTACCGGGGTCGATGTGCGCAACGAGCCGCGGCAGTTGATAGAAATTGGCGTCATCGCCTTCATCGACACGCGCGAACAGTTCGTTCGGCAGACCTTGATCGGGGCGTTCGATGTTCATGTTTCGAGTATCTCTGCGGCGTCGCGCGCCTTACAAGCGCCTTACCTCGACGCCTAAACGGGAGGGGTGACTTGGCTGTCGACTTTGGGCCACCATACCGGTCGGGAGGCACACTATGAAAATAATGAAAGACAAGCAGAGTAAGTTCTGGGTGTTGTCGTCTGAAACGCGCGTGCTCTACAAGGGCCGGCGTAGTCCGTGGGACGACCCGACGATCATCCGCGCAGCGTTCGACCGCGAACGCGCAATGGCACGGGCGGCCGGCCCCCTCTCTCCTCAAGTGAGGGAGCGGCAGAGCAGCGAGACGGCCTGATCGCCCCGAAACGGAAGAAGACGGAAGACGCACTAGCGAATGCAACGTAAGCCGGGGCAGGACCTCACGCAGGGTCCTGTCGCGCGAAGCCTGCTGCGCCTCACCGCGCCGATGATCCTGGCCGTATCGTCGTCGATCCTCGTGCAGGTGCTCGAGATCGGTTTCATCGGCCAGCTCGGCACTGCGCAGATCGCCGCGGTCACGTTCACGTTCCCGATCAGCATGATGCTGACGAGCGTTGCGCTCGGCATCGGCATCGGCACGTCGTCGGTCATCGCGCGCCGCGTAGGCGGCGGCAATTGGGACAGCGTGCGTCGGCTCGCCACGCACAGCCTGATGCTGGTCGGACTGTTGCTTACGACGCTCACCGCCGTGGGCATGGCGACCATCGACCCGCTGTTCAGGCTGCTAGGTGCGCACGGCGAAGTGCTGCAGCACATCCACAACTATCTGCTCGTGTATCTCCCCGGCACGGTGCTGTTTACCGTCACGATGGTGGTGGGCAGCACCATGCGCGCCACCGGTGACGCGCGCATTCCCGGGTTGGTCATGACGGGCGGTGCCGTGCTGAACCTGATACTCGACCCAATCCTGATTTTCGGTTGGTTCGGTGCGCCGCGGCTGGAACTCACGGGCGCCGCGGTGGCGATGGTGGTGTCGCGGCTCGCGATGTCTGCGCTGCTCTTCTACTACGCCGTGTACCGCGACAAACTCTTCCTTCCGATTCGACAATGGCGCGACAACGCGCTCGCTTCATGGCGCGAGATTCTCAAGATCGGCTTGCCGGCGATGGCGACGCAGATGATCGGGCCGATCTCGGGCGCAATCGTCACGCGAATGCTCGCGTCGCATGGGCACGACGTCGTCGCCGGTTTTGGCGTAGCCGGCAGAATTGAAGGCGTCGCCGTGATGCTGCTGTTCGCGCTTTCGGGCAGCATCGGTCCGTTCGTCGGCCAGAACTGGGGCGCGGGCAATCTCGAGCGTGTGCACGGCGGCATCCGTGTGGCGTACCGATTCAGCCTGGCATGGGGCGCAGCCGCATGGCTGGTACTGATGCTGATCGGCGACTGGATAGTGCCGCTGATCGACGACAACGCCCAGGTGATCGACGTGGCGCGCCATTACCTCGGGATCGTTCCAATCTCATATGGCTTGTGGGGCGTGTTGATGATGGCATCGGCTTCGTTCAACTCGCTCGGCAAACCGATTCCGTCGACGATCATGGCGTTCACGCGCATGTTCGTGGTTTACGTGCCGCTCGCGCTGATCGCGGATCATCTGTTCGGCTACAGCGGCATCTTCGTTGCAACCGCTATGGCGAACTGCGTGATGGGACTATGGGGCTATCTGTGGCTGAAACGTTCACTGTCCGCATCGAGCGGTGGCAGCCTCGTTCCGGCGTGACACATTGCTTCGTTACTGTCGCCGCCTTGTTACGGTGCCGGTTTACCTTGCGCTGACCGCCCTCGCTACGCTCGCTCTCCCGTTGCTCGCGCCCCTCTGCTGGCTCGTTTCATTACGTGGACCAACGCGCGGCGCGTTGCGAAGCGGCGCGTTCATACTCGCTTACTTGTGGTGCGAATCGATCGGCATCGTCTGCAGCGGCTGGCTGTGGATACGCAACGGTTTTCCGAGGCGTGGCGGCGTGCGCTGGCAACGCTTCCTCGCTGGTAATTTCGCGTTGCAGTGCTGGTGGGCAAACGCACTCAAACGAGCCGCGGAGCGGTTGTTCCAGCTGCGCTTTTCCGTGGAAGGATCCGCTGCGCTCGACGGCGCACCGGTAATCATGCTGCCACGCCACGCGAGCATCGCCGACACGATCATTCCGATGGTCTTCTACGCCGCTCCGCGTCAGATACGGCTGCGCTACGTATTGAAGCGCGAGCTGTTGCTCGATCCATGTCTCGACATCGTCGGCAACCGGCTGCCCAACTGCTTCGTCGCCCGCAGCGGCACCGACGCACAGGACGATATCGACAAAGTGGTGCAACTCACGCGCGATCTCGCCGCCGACGAGGGCTTCCTGATCTATCCCGAGGGCACGCGTTTCAGCGAGGCGCGGCGCGTGCGTGTACTCGATTCGCTCGCTGCACGCGTTGCCCCGGCAGCGCTGCAACGGATGTCGCGGTGGACGGACTTGCTGCCTCCGCGCACCGGCGGCGCCTGCGCGCTGATCGACCACGCGCCGGATCTCGATCTCCTGTTCTGTGCGCACACCGGCTTCGAGGGCGCATCGCACTTCTCGACGCTGATCAACGGCAGCTGGATCGGCGCACACGTACGCATCCGTTTCTGGCGTGTCGCGCGCGCCGACATACCACGCGACACGGCCGCGCAGCGAGAGTTTCTGTTTACCCAGTGGGATCGTATGCAAGACACTGTGGTTGAACTGCGGGGGAGATGACGAGATGGAGAAATCCGAGTTCTACCGCAACGCGCGCCACGACCTGACGGGGCCGCTGCAGGGCGTAGTCGTGCTTGAAGCCACCACTACGTGGGCAGGACCGATGGCCGGTTGTCTGCTTGCGGACTTCGGCGCCGACGTCATCAAGGTGGAACACCCGGCGGGTGAGATCGGCCGACGACTGCGGCCGATACTGCCGGACTCTTCGCTGTCGCTGCCGCACGAAACGGTGAACCGCAACAAACGCAGCATGTCGCTGAATCTGTCGACCTCATCGGGGCGCGACGTGTTCCTCGACCTCGCGCGCCGCGCCGACATCGTGGTGGAGAACTTCCGACCCGGCACGATGGCGGAATGGGGCGTCGGCTACGAACACGTATGCGCCGTCAAACCCGACATCGTGTACGTGTCGATCAGCGGCTTCGGCCAATTCGGCCGTCTGTCGCATCGCGTCGGCTACGACCCGGTCGCTCAACACTATTCCGGTTTCACCTCGATCAACGGCGATCCGAACGGTGGCCCGATGAAAGCCGCGATGTTCCTCGGCGACGACATCTCCGGAATTCACGCGGCGCTCGGCGCGCTCGCCGCACTGCGACATCGCGACCGCACGGGCGAAGGCCAACACGTGGACGTTGCACTGGTCGATACACTGCTTTTCCAAAGTGACTCGAACATCGCTGCGGGCGCACTCAACCTTCCAACGCCGCGCACCGGCAACGAATTCACCGTGTGTGCACCGACGAACATGTACGTCTGCCTCGACGGCAACGTGTTCGCCGGCGTGCTGACAGACCCACACTGGCGCAAGCTCGCCTCCACGATCGGACGCCCGGAACTTGCAACCGACCCGCGCTACGCAACGCTGGTGGAACGCCTTAACCGTCGCAACGAAGTGGATCGCCTGCTGGCCGACTGGTGCGCCCAACGACGCGTTGCGGACGTGGTGAATGCGTTCGAAACCAGCGGATTGCCTGCCGTACGCGTCAACACCTACGCGGAAGCGGCCGCCGAACCACACGTGGCCGACCGGGATATGCTGCAACCCACCCGTCTGCACGACGGCACCACCGCGCCGTTGGTCGGCCCCGCCGCTAAGTTCTCACGCACACCCACCCGAGTCCGCACCTCTTCAGAACCGTTGGGCGCCTCGACGGACCAGCTGCTGAAAGGGCTCGGCTACGACGCGGCGACAATTATGCAGCTGCGGGAAGAAGGCGCGATCTAGGACGGAACCACTCGAGGCGGTGGTGACGCCTGATCGGTGTTTCGGGGGCGCTCGGGCCGCCCGCCGAAGCTCCATCCCACCCCCACTACTAGTCGATCTTCAACAGCTGCTTGCCCACGTTCTTGCCCGTGAACAGACGCGTCAGCGTGGCCGGAATGTTCTTGAAGCCTTCCTGAATGTCTTCCTGGAATACGAGATCGCCCGAGGAAATCCAGCCGAGCAGTTCCGGCACGGCGATGTGGGTGCGGTTCATGTAGTCGATGACGATGAAGCCTTCCATACGGCCGCGCATGACGACGAGGTTCATCAGGTTCGAAGGGCCGGGGATCGGCTTCGTCGCGTTGTAGCCGGAGATGCCGCCGCACAATACGACGCGGGCACGCATCGCCAGATGGTTCAGCGCGGCTTCGAGAATGCCGCCGCCGACGTTGTCGAAGAATATGTCGACGCCCTTCGGACACAGTTTGCCGATGCGCGCATCCACGTCTTCGCTCTTGTAGTCGATCACCGCGTCGAAGCGGGCTTCTTTCTTCAGCCACTTGCACTTGTCCGCCCCGCCGGCGATGCCTACCACGCGACAACCCTTGATGCGTGCGATCTGTCCCGCGACCGAACCGGTTGCGCCGGCGGCACCCGAGACGAGCACGGTGTCGCCCGCTTTCGGCTGGCCGAGATCGAGCATGCCCCAGTACGCGGTGAGTCCGGTGACGCCGAGCACAGAGAGCGGCATCGTCAGCGGAACGCCGGCCGGCAGCTTGTTCACGCCGAACGGCGCGCCGGTGGGCGATGCGACGCAGTAGTCCTGCCAACCGCCGCCGGTCATCACCTTGTCGCCAGGCGCGAAGTCCGGATGATTCGACACAACGACTTCACCGACCGAACTCGCGCGCATCACTTCGCCGAGTTTCACCGGCGGCAGGTAGCTGGGCCGATCTTCCATCCAGCCGCGCTGCGTCGGATCGAACGAGAGATACAGATTCTTGATCAGCACCTGGCCGTCTTTCGGTTTCGGAATACGGCCTTCGCGATATTCGAAGTTCGCCTTACTGACGTTGCCGTGCGGCCGCTTGGCCAACACCCATTGCCGGTTCACATTCGCCACTGAATTTCTCCTTGCTTGTTGAGGACAGCTTGTTGAGGACAGCTTGTTGAGGACAGCGTGATGAGGACACTCGTTGGTGTCGAAGAGGCTGGCGATCATAGCCGTCGCCCTTGAATAAATCGCCGGGCGCTTGCAGAGTCGCCGAGGGAACGAAGGACACAAAAAACATGCTCGCATTCAAGTCGGCCACTGAACTTGCACAGATGCTGCGCGACCGCCAGATCAGCGCATCGGAACTGTTCGCGGAGTATCAAGCGCGCGCCGCGCGTTTCAACAAACCGCTCAACGCCATCATCTGGAACGATCCGAACGCCGAGCGCAGTGCGCGCGAAGCGGACGCAAACAGCCTGCTCGCCGGCTTGCCGATGACGGTGAAGGAATCGTTCGACGTCACCGGTGCGCCGACCACGTGGGGAATCCCGGAGTTGCGCAACAACATCGCGACGAGCGACTCCGTCGTGGTCGAACGCATGCGCGCGGCCGGAGCCAACGTATTCGGAAAGACGAACGTGCCGCTCAATCTCGGCGACTTCCAGAGCTACAACGTCATCTACGGCACCACGAACAATCCGTATGACACAGGCCGCACCCCAGGTGGCTCGTCAGGAGGTTCGGCGTCTGCAACCGCGGCCGGCTTGACCGCACTCGAAATCGGCTCTGACATCGGCGGTTCCATCCGCAACCCGGCGCACTTCTGCGGCGTGTTCGGGCACAAGCCGACGTATCGATTGATTCCTGCACGCGGTCACGCACCGCCGGGCGTGCTCGCAGAACCCGAAATCGCGGTGGTGGGTCCGATCGCGCGCTCGGCCGCCGATCTCGATCTGGCACTCGACGTGCTCGCGAAACCCGATCGGCTCGAAACCGGTTTGAGCTACGACCTGCCCCGTCTCGGCGGCCGCAAGCTGAAAGATCTGAAGGTCGCGGTGTGGGCGAACGACGACGTGGCGCCTGTGTCGCGCGACGTGCAACGCGGCGTGCAGAAAGTGGCCGACGCGATGCGCCGCGCAGGCACCCACGTGAATGACGAGGCGCGCCCGGCGTTTTCCGCAGCCCTCAGCCACGCCACATATCAGGATCTGCTGTTCGCTTACCTGTCGATCTCGGTTCCCGATCCCGCGTTCGCGGAACTCAAGGCGCAGGCGATGAACCTGGCGCCCGACGACCAGCGCCCCGAACTCGCGATGCTGCGAGCACAAACGATGGATCACCGGCGCTGGGTGCAGCAGAACGAAGCGCGCGAAAAGCTACGTTGGGCCTGGCGAAATTTCTTCGACGAGTACGACGTGCTGGTGGCGCCGATCATGGCGACGGCGGCATTTCCACACGATCAGAGTCCGATGGGCTCTCGCACCATCGACGTCGACGGCTCACCCCGTCCGTATTTCGAACAGGTGTTCTGGGCCGGACTGCCGGGCGTCGCATATCTTCCTGCCACCGTCATTCCCACGGGCAACAACGCGGCGGGCTTGCCGGTCGGCGTACAGATCATCGGCCCGGCTTACGGCGATCGCATCACCGTCGGCGTTGCCCGGCTGCTCGAAGCCGAAGGTTTCGCGTTCACAACTCCACCTGCCTACGCCTGAACCCACTGCGGAGCAAACGATGACCGATTACACCTTCGCATCCGCCACCGATCTGGTGCGGCTGATCAAGTCGCGCAAGATCTCGAGCGTCGAGCTGCTCGAGCACTATCTGAAGCGCGTGGATCAGTTCAATGGACCGATCAACGCGGTGATCGCACAGAATCGCGACGAGGCTCGGCAACGTGCCAAGGCGGCCGATTCCGCGATCGCACGCGGCGAAGACTGGGGACCGCTGCACGGCGTGCCGATGACGGTGAAAGAGTCGTACGACGTCGCCGGCTACAAGACGACGTGGGGCGTTCCGGAAATGAAGGACAACCTCGCACGCGAAGACGCGCTGTCGATTCAGCGTCTGAAGAACGCAGGCGCAGTCATCTTCGGCAAAACCAACGTGCCGCTGCGGCTCGCGGATTTTCAGAGCTACAACGACATCTACGGTGTCACTAACAACCCGTGGGACAAAGGTCGCACCCCAGGCGGCTCGTCAGGCGGTTCGGCCGCGGCGCTCGCCGCAGGTCTTACGGGGCTGGAAACCGGCTCCGATATCGGCGGATCGAGCCGCAATCCGGCACACTTCTGCGGCGTGTTCGGCCACAAGCCGACGTGGAACCTGCTTCCGCCGCGCGGTCACGCAATGCCGGGTGTCAAAACCCCGGCCGATATCTCGGTGATCGGCCCACTCGCCCGCTCCGCGCGCGATCTGGAGACTGCACTGCTCGTCATGGCAGGACCGGACGAAATCCAGAGCCGCGGTTATTCGCTGTCGTTGAAGCGCCTTGGCAAACCCGTCAGCGCTCTGCGCGTCGCAGTGTGGTCGGACGACACGATGGGGCCGGTTTCGAAAGCCGTACGCAGCCGGGTGGAAGCGGCGGGTGCAACACTGCGCGACGCCGGTGCGACGGTGGACGAATCGGCTCGGCCGGACTTCTCGTCGAAAGCGTCGCACACCGCGTTCCAGTTCCTGCTGCAAGCGACGATGTCGTCGCGTATTGCCGAAAAGGACTTCATCTGGTTGAAGAACGCACTGGCAGAACTCAAGGACGACGACGTCAGCGATCGCGCAAACACGTTGCGCGCCCAAGCGGCGTCGTTCAGGGACTGGAGCCGCCACAACGAAGCGCGCACCCACATGCGTTGGGCGTGGCATGCGTTCTTCCAGCGCTACGACGTGCTGCTGACGCCGATCATGCCGACCTCGGCATTCCCGCACGATCACCGTTCGTTCGGTGAACGCACCATCGACGTCGACGGTGCGAAGCGGCCGTATTTCGAGCAGGTATTCTGGGCCGGGCTGGCCGGTGTCAGCCTGTTGCCGGCCACCGTTATCCCGACCGGTCCGGACGCGCAAGGCTTACCGATCGGCTTGCAGATCATCGGTCCGGAGTACGGCGACCTCGCCACCATCGAGGTTGCGCAGATTCTCGAACAACGCGGTTACTCGTTCCGGGCGCCGCCCGGCTACTGATCTCCCGGCCATGCAGCCGATTGCCGAAGCGCTCGCCGAAGCGCTCGCCGAAGCGCACCCGAACATCGCTCTGGTGAAGTACTGGGGCAAGCGCGAGGGGACCGACAACATCCCGGCCACGCCGTCGCTGTCGATCACCCTGTCGCAGCTACGGACCCGCACGCGTGTACAACTCACCTCGAGCAGTGGGGAACGCATCGTTGTCCTGAATGGCAAGGTAACGAACGACGCAAAAATCGAGGCGTGTCTCGATCGGCTCATCGCACGCGCAGGCGGCGGCACAGATCGCGTCGCAGGTTGCCCAGAGCGCGCAGATGGCAGG
>CAZLDA010000072.1:0-10381 GCA_964557875.1 uncultured Pseudomonadales bacterium
TGCGGGTCGTTGCCGCCGCCGGCAGATCAGTTGGCTTCACAACACTTCGCAGACCCCGCCGCGACTGAGCTGGGTCGGATCAGTGAACAAGCCACTGCCGCACATGCGGGTCTCTCCGGTGTGCGTATTCTCGACGGCGGCCTCGACGCATTCACCGAACGCATCGCGCTGATCGATGCCGCTCAGCGTTCCATCGATGCGCAGTACTACATCTGGAACAGCGACCTCACGGGCCAATACATGGCGCATGCGATCTATGCCGCCGCAGAGCGCGGTGTACGCGTGCGCCTGTTGCTCGACGACATCAACGTGGCCGGACGCGACGCGACGATTGCCGCGCTCGACGCACACCGCAACGTCGAAATCCGCATCTACAACCCGTTCCCGCAACGTGACGGCGCACGCAAGATCCTGGACCTCGTCACCGACTTCTCGCGCCTGAACCGACGTATGCACAACAAATCGTTCACGGTGGACGGCGCGGTGACGATCGTGGGCGGGCGCAACATTGGCGACGAGTACTTCGACGTGAATCCCGAGCTGGTGTTTCGCGACCGCGACGTGGAAGTGGTCGGGCCGATCGTCGAGCAGGTCGGCACGATGTTCGATGCGTTCTGGAACAGCGAGCTGACGTACCCGATCGCGGCGCTGTCGTCGAAACGGCTTACCGACGAAGAAACCGCGAAGCAGCTCGCCGACGCACGCAGTACTGGCGCAACGCTGCGCGGGATGAAGATCGACCTGCCGAACGATGCACATGGCGCGCTTCAGGTTGTCGAACGTTCGCAGGCGCGTATGGTGTGGGCGCCGGCGCGGCTCGTTTACGACTCGCCACCGCGCAGCGACGCCGTTGCCGAGACGTCGAATGTGCAGGTGACGGCAAGAGCCTTCGGCCAGTTGGCCCGGGCGGCGCAGCACGAAATCATCATCGAATCGGCGTATCTCGTGCTCGACGATCCGAGTTTGTCGGTGATTCAGGACATACGCTCGCGCGGCGTATCGATTCGCGCCTTGACGAATTCGTTGTCGTCGAACGATGTCACCGCAAACCATGCGGCGTATGCGCGGCGGCGCGAGCCGATCGTGGCGAGCGGAATCGACGTATATGAGCTGAGACCGGACGCCGCGTCGTGCAAGGCGCTGGTAGGCGTTGGCCAGTGTTCGTTGGAGCGCATCTTCGGATTGCACGCGAAATCGTTCGTGTTCGACGAGGCCACGCTGTACGTCGGCTCGATGAATCTGAACATGCGCTCTGCTTATCTGAACGCAGAGTCGGCCCTGATCATCGAGAGTCCGGAGCTCGCGCGGCAGCTGGCAGAGGCGATCACTCTGAACATGCAGCCCGACAACAGCTGGCACGTCACGCTTCAGAAGGGCGAGCTGACGTGGACTACGGTGCGCGACGGCGCAGTCGTAACGATGCATCGTGAACCCGACACGCCGTGGTGGCGCAGAACGCAGTCGGGGTTCATCGCCATGCTGCCCCTCGAAAAGTACCTCTGACGGTTTGCGCTTGTGGGAGCATTCCCAGATGATCGGCCACTACGGCACCCGCGATAGCGGATTCAACGGACTCTCAGGAAGCATCGATGAGCTCGATCGAATCGTTCCGTGAGGAAACGCGCGAGTGGCTCGCGGAGAACTGTCCGGCCGGTGCGCGTGGCCCGGGTCAGATCCCATGGGGTGCTACGCGTGTACGGCTCGAGGACGATGTGCGTGTGTGGCTTGAACGGATGGCTTCACGCGGCTGGACGGTGCCGACGTGGCCGCGCCAGTACGGCGGCGCAGAACTGACGCCGGCGCAATACCTCGTTCTGCTGGAAGAGTTGCGGCGCATCGATGCGCGCTCACCGCTCACAGGACGCGGCGTCAACTACATCGGCCCGACATTACTCGACTACGGCACGCCGGAGCAGAAGGCGCGCTGGCTTCCCGGTATCGCGCGCGGCGAAGGTGGCTGGTGCATGGGCTACTCCGAACCAGGCGCCGGCTCCGACCTTGCGAATTTGAGCACCCGCGCCGTACTCGACGGCGATCGCTACATCATCAACGGCCGCAAAACCTGGACGTCCGATGCGATGGAATCGGACTACATCTTCGCGCTCGTCCGCACCGACCCGGTTGCGCCGAAGCACGACGGCATCAGCCTGATGCTGATCGACATGAACCAGAGCGGCGTGCAGGTCCGCCCGATTCGTTTGATCAGCGGCAGTTCACCGTTCAACGAAACGTTGTTCGAGAACGCGGTTGCGCGCCGCGACGATGTCGTTGGGCCGCTGAACCAGGGCTGGACCGTAGGTAAACGCTTGTTGCAATACGAGCGGTCGACGCACGCCGGCATTAATATCTCGGGCACTCAAGGACGCGTTGCGGAAACGCCCCTGTTCGAAATCGTCAGGGCATATGTCGGCGAACGCGCCGGTCGCATCGCCGATGACGATCAAAGAGCCGGAGTGACGCGGCACGAAATGAACCAGCATGCGTATCGTCTGACGCAACGGCGCGTCATCGAAGAAACACAGGCGCGGGCACCGGGGTTCGCTTCTTCGGCGGTGAAACTCTCGGGTGCGATCCTTGCGAAGGAACGCACCGAGCTTTCGATAGCGGCGATGGGGTTCAGAGGCGTCGGTTGGGAAGGAGAGAGCTTTACCGACGAAGAAATCTCCACAACGCGGACATGGTTGCGGCAGAAGTCGGCCACAATCGCAGGCGGAACGGCTGAAGTGCAGTTGAACATCATTGCGAAGCGGGTGTTGGGTTTACCCGACTGAGCACGAACTCGAGGAGGAGGGGAGAGAATCCGCGGTTACCGCGGTGGGGCAATTGCGTGTCGTACTAACGAGGTGCCGGATTGCTGTTGTTGTGGATCGGATTCGTCGTCTTCATCCTCGCCATGCTCGCGCTAGATCTGGGTGTTTTTCAGCGTAATCCCCATGCGGTCAAGTTTCGCGAAGCGCTCATCCGGTGCGCCTGCTGGATATCGTTAGGTCTCGGTTTCGGGATCTTCGTCTACTACGCGTACGAGTTGCAGTGGTTCGGTCTCGGCGTCGCCGTCGACTCGGTCGACGGCATGGTCAACAACGGAGAAATGGCGCTCACGAAATACCTGACCGGTTATCTCGTCGAGCAGTCGTTGAGCGCGGACAACGTCGTGGTCATGGTGTCGGTGTTCGCGTTCTTCGGTGTTGCACCGCAGTACCAGCATCGCGTGCTGTTCTGGGGAATCATCGGCGCCATTGTCATGCGCGGCATCATGATTGCGATCGGCGCCGCCCTCATCACGCGCTTCCACTGGATTCTCTACGTTTTCGGCGCCTTCCTTGTCATCACCGGCATCCGCATGTTCTTCGACAAGATGGAAGCCGGCGATCTGGAAAGGAATCCGGTGATGCGCCTGGTGCGTCGTTTCATCCCAGTGACGGCGCAGTTTCACGGCGGCCATTTCGTGGTTCGCGCCGGTACCGATCAGGCGCACGAACCGCCGGTGCCGGGCGCGCAGTGCAAACCCGATACGATCGCGGAGAAGGCGAAGAAGGGCGCGCTGATGCTCACGCCGCTCGGTCTTGCGTTGGTCGTCGTCGAACTGAGCGATCTCGTGTTCGCAGTCGACTCGATACCGGCCGTGTTCGCGATCACCACCGATCCCTTCCTGGTGTTCACCAGCAACGTGTTCGCAATACTCGGTCTGCGTTCGCTGTACTTCGCTCTCGCGGGTCTACTCGACCGATTCCGCTACCTGAACGCTTCGATCGCGATCGTGCTGGTCATCGTCGGGGTCAAGATGCTGGCATCGAGCTGGATCAAGGACACGTTCGGCTCCCACGCGAACCTTTACCTGCTCGGACTAGTGGCCTCGATTCTTGCGATCGGCATCGCTCTCTCATGGATTCTGAGCGCGAGAGAGCGGCGCCGGTAAGGGCAGCCAATCACCTGGAAGCGCGCTGACGGATCTGCACAGGCTCGTACGGAGCGGGAGCTTGCGGCGCCTGTTCCTCAGGGGTCGGAGGAACCGGCGGGATCGGCTTCGCCGCGACGATCCGCTTCAGCCATACCTGTACGCGGTACACGTATGTGAACACGACAGGTACGACGACCAGGCTCAGCAGTGTCGACGTGATGAGTCCGCCGATCACGGCGATTGCCATCGGCGAGCGGAAGCTGCCGTCGGAATCGAGCCCGAGTGCAACAGGGGACATCCCAGCGATCATTGCGAGTGTGGTCATGACGATCGGACGCGCGCGTTTACGGCACGCGTCGAGCAGCGCTTCGATCTGATCCATACCGCGATCGCGCATCGCGACGATTGCGTATTCCACGAGCAGGATCGAGTTCTTCGTGGTGATGCCCATTAGCATCAGCAGTCCGATCATCGCCGGCATCGACATGTACTGACGACACAACAGGAGCGCGAGGAAAGCGCCGCCTACCGAGAGCGGCAGCGCTGCGAGAATGGTGATCGGCTGCAGGAAGTCTTTGAACAGCAGCACCAGCACCATGTACACGCACAGAATGCCGGTGACCATCGCGAGGCCGAAGCTGCCGAATAGCTCTTTCATGCGTTCGCCGTCGCCGGAATCGATCTTGCGGATGCCGGCCGGCAGATTGACGATAGACGGCAGCTGGTCGACTTGGCGCTGTATGTCGCCGAGTGGCAGGCCGCCCAATTCGGCTTCGATATTGATGTTGCGGCTGCGATCGAAGCGGTCGATCTGCGCGGGTCCGCTGCCTATCGTTACCTTCGCGACGCTCGACAACGGCACCAATCCGTCGCGGCCGGGGACACGCATCTGTTCGATCGTGGCGAGATCGCGGCGCGCTTCGAGTGGCAGTTGTACGCGGATGTCGACCTGCCTGTCGGGCAGGTTCAGCTTCGGCAACGCCTGGTCGTAGTCACCGGCCGTTGCCACATGCACGGTTTCGCCGATGCTGCCGGCGGTGACGCCGAGTTCCGCAGCGCGGGCGAAATCGGGCGTGATCAGAATCTCCGGGCGCAGCAGGCTGGCGGTGGAGGTGACGTTGCCGAGGCCGTGTATGCCCCGCAGGTCGTGCGCTACGTCCTTCGCAGCCCGCTGCAGTTTTTCGATGTCGTCGCCCGAGAGAACGAGTTGCAACTTTTCGCCGGGACCGCCCGCGCTGATGGTGAAGCGTGCACCGGGTACGTCGAGCAGCTTCTTGCGCAATTCGTTTTCGATCAGCGTTTGCGAACGCTCGCGATCGCGACGCGGTACCAGGTTGATGGTCAGCGACGCTTTGCGAAGGTCGGCCGGACCCGAACCGCCGCTGCCTTCACGACTCATGCCCATTGCACCGCCACCGGCGCCGATCGACGTGAAAACCTGACGGATTTCGGGAATCGTCTTCGTGATGGCGAGCACCTGATCGACGACGCGACGCGTTTCCTCGAGCGTGCTACCCGGTGCGATCTCGATCGACAAGCGCGTTTGCGAACGGTCGGATGCCGACATGAAGCTGGTGGGCAGCAGCGAGACCAGCGCGAGCGAACCGAGGAAGAAAGCAGTCGACGCGACCATCACAAAGCGACGGTGCTCCAGCGACCATGCTGCGACACCGACGTACCAGTCGAGCAGGCGGCTCTTCTCCGGCTCGCCCTTGTGTTGCGTGAGGAAACGCGCGGCCAGCATCGGCGTGATCAAACGCGCGACTGTCAACGACGCGAGCACCGCCACTACGGCGGTCCAGCCGAACTGTTTGAAGATGAGGCCGGGAATGCCGCTCATCATGGCTGTTGGGAGGAACACGGCAACGAGCGTCATGCTCGTGGCGATTACCGCGAGTCCAATCTCGGTAGCCGCATCCATTGCCGCCTGCAGCGGCGGTTTGCCGTTGCGCAGATGCCTCACGATGTTCTCGACCTCGACGATCGCATCGTCCACGAGCAGACCGATCACGAGCGACAGCGCCAGCAACGTGACGGTGTTCATCGAGAAGCCGAGCCAGTACATGGCCGCAAACGTCGGAATGATCGACAGCGGCAGCGCCGAGGCCGATACGAGCGTTGCGCGCCAGTCGCGCAGGAACAGCCAGACCACGGCAATGGCGAGGATGGCGCCTTCCCACAACATGTTCATCGAGGCGGCATATTCCTTGCGGATCATGTCCACCGAATCGCTGACCAGCGTGAACGTGATGCCCGGATGCGCCGCCTGCAGTTCTTCGATGGTCTTCGTAACGGAGTCGGCTACGGTTACTGCGCTGGTGCCGCGCGATCGCTGAATCTGCACGGTGACCACCGGTTTGCCGTCGAGCAGCGCGAGTTGCGAGCGGTCGGCCACGGTGTCGCGGATCGTCGCGATCTGGTCGAGCCGCATGTGGCGGCCATCGGGGAACGTGATGTCGAGCGCGTTCAGGTCGCCGGCGCGTTTGACGATGGCAAGCGTGCGCATCGATTGGCGCGAATCGCCCACTTCACCGCGCCCGCCGGAAAGTTGTTGCTGAACGCGGCGCAGCTGACGAGACACCTCGGCCGCGCTGAGATTCAACGCCGCGAGCTGGGCAGGATCGAGTTCGATGCGCACTTCGCGGTCCACACCGCCGATGCGTACGACCTTGCCGACGCCGGGTACCGACAACAGTTTGCGCGAAACGGTGTCGTCGACAAACCACGACAGCGCTTCTTCATCCATACGATCGGATGCGACCGAGAACGTCAGGATCGGCTGGCCCGCCGTGTTCACTTTGCCGACGATCGGCTCTTCGAGATCGCTCGGCAGATCGGAACGGATGTTCGATACTGCCGCACGCACGTCGTTCAGCGCTTCGAACAGATTTTTCTCGAGATGGAACATCACCACGGTGGTCGACACGCCTTCCGTGACGGTCGAGGTGATGTGTTCGATGTCGCCAACAGTGGCCACCGCGTTTTCGATTTTGCGGGTCACTTCGGTTTCGAGCTGCGACGCCGAGGCACCTTGCATAACGGCCGTCACCGTGACCGCCGGAAAATCCATGTCGGGCAGGTCGGTGATGTTGAGGTGTTTGAAGCCATAGATGCCAGCGAACGTCAGCAGAATGAATGCGACGATCGGCGGGATCGGCTGACGGATCGACCAGGTGGCGAAGTTGCCGCCGCTACTCATGACTGATGCCCGGCGGGAGGCGCAACGCGTACTGCATCTGCGTCGTTGAGGAATGCGGCGCCTGCCGAGACGACCTGTTGCTCGTCGCTCACGCCGGCGCTGATTTCCACACCGTTACCGAAGCGGCGGCCGACGTCGACCTTCGTCAGCGAGACGCGACCGTCGGCACCGAGCACGAACACGTATTCGTGGCCGTCGCGCAGAACGATTGCATCGGAGGGCAGCGTCAACGCGGCGCGGTGGCCGAGCGTGATCGTGCCGGTGCCGTACATACCCGCGCGCGCGCCGCTTTTGGTGTCGGCGTTGGCGTCGGCACTGCGATCGAGTTCAACGTATGCGACGCCGATGCGCGTGCTTTCTTCCAGCACCGGTGCAATCTGCCGGACCTTGCCGTGCGCAATCGTCTTGTCGACGAGTTGTACGCTCGCTTCGTCGCCCACCTGAACCTGAGCGAGTTGTGCGCCGGTCAATTCGGCGCGCCATTCGAGGCGATTCTGGCGTACCAGACGGAACAGTTCGGCCCCCGGCGACGCAACCATTCCGAGCATCGCTTTGCGCGACGAAATCACGCCGTCGTCGGGTGCCACCACGCGCGTGTACGCGAGCGCGAGCTTCTGGCTGTGCAGTCGCGCGTTGGCCGATTCCAGTTGCGCCTTTGCGGTGCGTCCCCGCGTCATGTATTGCGTGGCATCCTGTTGGCTGAGGGCGCCTGTTTTGCCGAGGCGCTCGGCACGTTGTGCGTTGGCTTCCGCTTCTGCGACGTTGGCTTCCGCTTCTGCGACCGCGGCCTCGGATTGCCGGACCATGGCGAGTGTCGTCGCATCGTCGAACCGCGCGAGCACCTGCCCCTTCGTGACCTCGTCGCCAACGTCCACCATCAGTTCGGCGAGGCGCAAACCGGCGACTTCCGCACCGACGATCGCCTCCTGCCATGCGGTGATCGTGCCGGAAGCCTGAATGACTTCGGGCCACTCGACGCGCTCCGGACGAACGACGCTCACCGTCAGCGCCACGGTCGGTTGCGGAACCGGCGTTGCGGGTGCCGGCGCGGCACCTTTCGGTCGCAGTTCGGAAGCGCCTACCGCGGCGACCACCACCGCCACCGCGATGCCGATGGCCCAGCCTTTTACTGTGCGACTGACGTTCATGAACGCTCCGTATGCCGCTGAACGGTTTTCAAATCGGCAGTGCCGCGTAGTTTCGATTGCGATGCAGAACTCGTGCCCGCCGCGCGTTGTCGCCGTGCGATCTCGCTTTCGACGAGCGAAGCACCGTGGTCGGCCATGCGCTCGATCGTGTCCGTTAGCGCCTCGTCGCTGAGCAGCTCGGACGCAATCTGGCTGACGGCCCCGCGGTGCACGAAGAGCACGAGCGCCACTCCGCCGATGCTGAAGGCGAGGTGATGCAGGGCTGTGTCGGGTTCGGAAATGCCGATGGCGCGGCAGAGGAAACGCGTTAGATCGTCGTGCATCCGACGCGTGCCGTCGGGCAGGCCTTCGAGCGCGCCGCTCGGTTGCAGTTCTTCACGCAGCACCACGAGTCGCAGCTGTTGCAGTTCGGGTGCGGCGATGTACGCCATGATGTGGCCATAGAACGCGACGAGCGCACTGCGCACCGATACGCCCGGATCGTCCATCTCGACGGGCAACGGCCCCATCTGCTCCGGAATCCGGAACACCTCGCGATACAGCGAGGCTTTGTCGCCGAAGTAGTAGTGGATGCCGGCTACGTTGACGTCGGCGAGGCGGCAGATTTCGCGCGTCGATGCACCTTCATAGCCCTTCGATGCGAAGACCTGAAGCGCGGCCCTGACCAGCCGGCGCCTGGCGTCGGTCTGCTGGAGTTCGGAAGTGGACGTCTGCAATTGGGTAATTTGGTAACAGTCGGGAGGCGCAAGATAAAGCAGACGCTTGAATCAAGCAAGCGCTTGATTCTGGATTTGTGATGCGCGTTCTGCGCCGCGCGCCGGGTCGACGCGGCGCGACCGTTGGAAGCCGTTCGTTGGAACGCTAGGAAGGACTGGTGGACGCGGCGATCCCCAGTTTCGAATGTCGGTACCCGTAGAACAGGTAGATCAACACACCGGCCAGGGCGTAAGCGCCGAGGATGCCGAGCGCGATCGGGTCATGTTCGACGGTGCCCGGGTTGCCGATCATCGCGCCGAGCAGGTCGTAGCCGAGGGCTTTGCTGAAGATGTCGAGCAGAATCGGACCCATCATCAGCACGACACAGAAGAAGATGCCGAGGATGGGCGTGTACGGATAGAACGGAACCTGGAACGGCCGTTTCATGGTCGGGTTGTTGCGGCGCAGGTAAATCACGCTGCCGCAGACGATTGCGAAGGCGAGGGCGGTGCCCAGGCTCACGAGGTCGCCGAGCACGCCGAGCGGCAGCAGTGACGCCGCCACCGCGATGATCACACCGAGTACCACCGTGCCCGTGGCCGGAGTGTGGAAGCGCCGATTCACCTGGCCGAACACGCGCCAGATCAGTCCGTCCTTCGCCATCTGATAGAACACGCGCGTTTGCGCGTAGCACAGCACGAGCATCACGGATGAGAGACCCGTGAACGCGCCTATCTTGATGACGAGCGAAAACAGATTCAGCGAGCCGGTGTCGCTGCCCGACCACGGAATCAGCGCCCACGTCGGATTCATGCGGTCCACCGCGACGGCGATCGGATCGGGTACGCCGAGATTGCCGAAGGGCACCACGCCGGTCATCACCAGCGACACCAGCATGTAGATCAGCGTACAGAAGCCGAGCGATCCGAGGATGCCGATCGGAATGTCTTTCTGCGGGTTGTGAGACTCACCCGCTGCCGTCGAGACCGCCTCAAAGCCGACGTAGGCGAAGAAGATGATCGAAGCGGCGCGCAGCACGCCTTGCCATCCGTATCGGAAGCCGCCTTCGTTATCGGGCACGAACGGCGACCAGTTGTCTGGATTCAGATACGTCACGCCGATCAGGATGAACGCGATGAGCACCGTCACCTTGATGGCGACGATGACGTTGTTGACCTGCGCCGATTCGCGCACGCCGAGCACGAGCAGGCTCGTCACGCCCAGGATGCCGAGCGCGCCGACCAGGTTGAATCCGTCGGTGCTCTGCAGGACGCCGTCCTGGTATTGCCAGGTCGATCGCGACAGTTCTTCGGGCACGACAACCCCGAAGTCGTGCAGCAGGCTGACGACGTAGCCGGTCCAACCGGCCGCGACCGTTGATGCGGCGACGCCGTATTCGAGCAGCAGCAACCAGCCCATCACCCACGCGAACACTTCACC
>CAZLDA010000073.1:0-10363 GCA_964557875.1 uncultured Pseudomonadales bacterium
ATCATCTGCGGATTTCGTAGTAGCTGTTGAACGGATTGTCGTAATCGAGCTGCCGGAAGCGCGTGAAGCCGGCGGCACGCGTCATCTCGCGCGCGGTCGCTTCGTTGAATCCGAGCGTACCGAGGCCGGCGCCGTCCGCTTTCGATAACCCGGACGCCATGCACACCATGATCGAGAAGCCGTACAGCATCGCCGCATATTTGTTTTCGCGCAGGTTCTCGTCAAACGTCGGCAGGCTCTTGATGTCTTCGCACAGCCATACCCCTTCAGGCGTGAGCGCGTTGTGAATCGCCGCGATCAACCGCTGCGGGTACGGCACGTCGTGGATGACGTCGAACGTGGTGATCAGGTCGAACGTCGGCTGATCCGGCATCGGACTGACGTCGGGATCGACGAACTCGACATTCCGTACGCCTGACGATTTCGCATTGGCGCGCGCGCGTTCGAGTGCGTGCGCGGAGTTGTCGTAGCCGAGGAAGTTAGAACGCGGAAACGCTTGCGCCATCGCGATGGTTGCCAGTGCGCCGCCGCAACCGACGTCGGCGACACGGATACCGGATTCGAGCCGTTCGACCACACCGTCGAGCAGCGGCAGGATGTTCGGCACCAGCTGAAACTTCTTGCCGTGCGAGGAAAGACGCTCGATGCCGCACGCGCAACCCGCGCCGTGATCGTCGTAGCTGCGACCGACGCCGGTGCGGAAACTCTCGACCAGCCCGGGCAACGACGGCATGGTCGCCACTACGCCGTCGAAACCACCGGCCAGATAAGTAGGCATGGTGTCGTCGAGCAATACCGCAATCGCTTCGGGGGACAACCAGAAGCGATCCGTCTCGGCGTCGTATTCCACCTGCTCCACGCACGCCTGATGCCGCAACCATTCGCGGATCCAGCGTTCGTTCAGGCCCGTGTGGTGCGCGAGTTCCTCGCTGCTGGCGATGCGCAGTTCGCGCAGCGCGCCATACAGTCCAAGCCGATCGCCCAGCGAACTGATCGCGCAGTTGTAGCCGGCGGTGACCGAACTGCCGACGCGTTTGACGTAAGCCCGCAATTTGTCGCGATCGATCTCGGTACGCGGCGTCATTGGATACTCCGTTTGGAAGCGAGAGCTGATTCTAGAGGCCCGCAACCGCCAAATGCATCGCGCAAGCGCCATCCAGCTGGCTGTTACAGGGCCACTAGTCGTAGCCGATCATGACCAGGCGATTCGGCAGCTCGTTCGGATTGTCACCGGTCTTCGGCACCGCTTCGCTCAGTATGTCGCCGCACTCACCGATGGCCTCGACGAAACCCGACGCGACGCGTTTGCGCTGCACACTCGCAATGAAGCGGTCGACGATCGCCTGCCAGCGCGAGTCGTCGACGTGTGCGCTCACGCCGCGATCAGCCAGAATTTCCACGTATCGTTCCGCTTCCGAAACGAAGATGAGCACGCCGGTTTCACCCTTCGTGTGGTGCAGGCCGTGTTCGAGGAATTGCCGCCGCGCCATGCTCGACGCGTGCCAGTGTCCCAGATGGCGCGGGATCAGCCGGCGCGCGATCCCCGGTATCCGAAACAGCAGTACGAGCCCACAGAACAACGCGAGCTGAATCGACAGCACGACGACTACGCTCGGATGCACGAACACGAGCGGCGCCGACATCAGCAGTGCAAGCGCCGCCGCCCACGCAATCGAATGATGACGGTAATCGTCGCTGCGTGCCGCCAGCACCGCCACCAGCTCCGCGTCGGTGCGCTGCTCCACCTCCGCGATGGCATCGGCGATCTGATTGCGTTCGTGTTCACCGAAAAGCCCCATCACCAACTACCCGACGCACCGCCGCCGCCGAAACTGCCGCCACCACCGCTGAACCCACCGCCACCGCCGCCGAAACCTCCACCGCCGAATCCACCCGAACGCCCGCCGCGACCGCGCGACATTCCGTTCAGCACGGTTCCCCACAGAATCGCGCGCGCCAACCCTCCGCCACCGCGCCGGCCTCCGCCGAATCCACTCATCACGATGAAGAGAACGATCAACCAGAATATTCCGACGGGCAGCGCATTTTTCGGGGAGGGTTTCGACTGCGGCTGGTTCGCCTCGTCCGGTCCGCCACCTCCCAACACGTCAATGATGGCGCTTACGCCGGCGCGCACACCGCCGTCGATGTCGCCGCTGCGAAATCTCGGAACGATGCGGGAATTGATGATCTGCGACGACTGCGCGTCGGTCAGATCGCCTTCGAGTCCATACCCTACTTCGATGCGCACCTTGCGCTCGGCTGCGGCGACGATCAGCAGCACGCCGGTATCGTGCTCTTTACCGCCGATGCCCCAGTGACGGCCGAGCTGGTAGCCGTAATCCTCGATCGGAAGCCCGCCAAGGTTGGGCAACGTCGCAACGACGATCTGCTGACCGGTTGTGCGCTCGTGCGCCTCGAGTTGTCGCGTCAAGTCGGCGCGCGTGCTCGGGCGGAGGATGCCTGCGGCGTCGACCACGCGACCAGTCAATGGCGGGAAGTCGATGGCGTGCGCGCTTGCTGCAGTGAGCAGCGCCGTTAATAGCGCCACCGACATTGCCCCCGACAGCGCAACAGCGCGCATCAGAATTTGACAGTCGGCGCCGTTGCCGCGCCTTCGTTCGCTTCGAACGATTCACGCACCTTCAGATCTCGATACATGATTCCGTGCCAGATGCGGCCGGGGAACGTGCGCAGTTCCGTGTTGTACTTCTGCACCGCGCCGATGTAGTCGCGGCGCGCCACGCTGATGCGATTTTCCGTGCCCTCGAGCTGCGACTGAAGCTGCAGGAAATTCTGGTTCGCCTTCAGGTCGGGATACTGCTCGACGACCACCATGAGGCGCGACAGCGCGCTCGTCAGCTGCGCCTGGTTCTGTTCGAACGCCTTGAACGCGGCCGGATCGGAGAGAATCTCGGGGCTGACGTTCATCTGCGACACCTTCGAGCGCGCTTCGATGACAGCCTGTAGCGTCTCCTTCTCGTGCGCCGCATAACCCTGCACGGTTGCGACGAGATTCGGCACGAGGTCGGCGCGGCGCTGATACTGATTCTGGACTTGTCCCCACGCCGCCTTTACGGCCTCGTCATACGTGGGAATCGTGTTGATTCCACAGCCGCTGACGAAGCCGATCAACGTCGCGAACAAGCTCAGTCGAACGATCTGGCTCGCCATCCCATTCACACGCATGCTGACCTCCAGGTGCTGAACGCACTCACTATGTGACCAACCGCACCGTCCATCAAGGTGCGCCTCGTCAGTATGGATTTGGGGAAAGTCGGACACTAGACTGACTTCGGTGAAATCAAATGAGGGACTCATGATCAAATCCAACGCACTCCTGCTTCGAAACGCGCTAATTGTCTCGTTGTGCCTGAATCTCGTCAGCCTCGGCTGCGTCCCCGCGGCACACGCCGAAGTGATCGGCACACCGGCGTTCAGCCAGACGCTGACGCGCGAAGCGCGCATCGACAAGATCAACGGATTCCTCGCGCAGGATTCCGTGCGCAAACAGATGATCGGCCTCGGTGTGAACCCCAGCGACGCTGAAGCGCGCGTTGCGGCACTCACCGACAGCGAACTGCAGGCGCTCGACCAGCGCATCGACTCGATGCCGGCCGGCGGCGACGTTCTCGCGGTCATCGGCATCGTGTTCATCGTGCTGTTGATCCTCGAGCTGACCGGCGTGATCAACATCTTCAAGAAGATGTGACCTCCCTGCGGTCGCTCAGCGATCGCACTCGCGTATGTCGCGGCCCGCCGCTCGGGCCGCGGCCGCTTTCTCCCTCGTATCCCTAACCGCCGCTTCGAGTTCGCTGCCGGCCGGCACCAGTTCCACCGCCTTCAGCGCATTCCCCTCCGCGCGCGCCGCACAACCGCGTGCGAGCTGCACCTCCGCGAGGTTGTTCAGCACCACCGGGTTGTTCGGTGCGAGCACCAGTAGACGTTCGTACGTTTGTTCCGCCGCGGCCAAGTCACCGAGCTGGTGTTCGGTATTCGCAAGTCCGAACAGTGCGAGCAGGTTATCGGGCCAACGACCGAGCGCAGTCGCATAGGCCGTGCGCGCGATTTCGAGGTGGCCCAGTGCTTCGACCGGCACGATCGATTCGACGTACGACTGCGCGTTGGCGGTGGCCGGCAAGACGTCCGCGGCTAGAACTACCGCGGCCCACTCTCCCGATTTGCGCCACGTGTAGACGAAGTCGGCATACGACATGACGAGCCGCTTCGTAGTACCAGAACGCAACACCATTTGTTGCGGCTCGATTTCATAGCCGATCACCACCGCGTAGTGCCACACGTGCAACGGCCCTACGCCGAGATCCTGCAGTACGAGCACCGGATGTCCCGCATCTAGCTCGGCAAACAGCGCGGCCGCGTCGGGAGCGAGCACATAGGGAATACGCTGATGGCGCCGGGCAGCCGCAATCAGTTCGAGTTGCAGAGATCCTTTCCGGCCCGGCAGATACGTCTGCGAAACGAGTTCATCGGGCGTTGCCGCAACACCCGTAGAGCCGAGCATTGTCGCCAGCGCAGCCGGCCCGCATTGATGTATTTCCTGCGGGAAGAATGGCGTGTCGTCCAACTCGACGCCGGCGCCGGCGCCGACATTCGTCGGAAACGTGATGGGCGGCGTGTGTGTGCAGGCGCACAAAACACACAGCAGTGTTATGGCGCTGAATTTACCAACGAGTCGGCTCAGCCGCAAAGCCGCGTGGGGTGCTGCGCTCAACTGCCGCCGAACAACATGCGGCTGGCGCGGCGTGCGCCCTCGACCATCGACGCGAGTTTCTGCCACGCAATGTCGTCGACGACCGAGACAAAACCCGCGGACGTCTCGAAACCGCAGTCGGTGCCCGCCATCAAACGACGCGGATCATCGAGCGACTCGGCGATGCGAACCAGCCGGTCTGCCACCGTATCGGGGTGCTCGATGTAATTCGTGGTGGTATCGATGACGCCGGCTACCAACGTGGTGTTCTCCGGCAGCTTTTCCCGTTCGAACAGGTGGTATTCGTGCTCGTGGCGCGGATTCGCCATCGACAGCAGAATGGCGCCTGCATCAATGCGCTTCAGCGCACTCCAGATTTCCGACAGCGGCACGTCTTCGTCGTGCGGTCCCTCGTAGTTCCCCCAGCAGACGTGCAGGCGGATCTGTTCCTTTGGCACGCCGCGCAATGCGCCGTTGATGGCATCGCCGACGCGCTCCACGAATCTGACGAATGCAGAGAGGGGCTGATCGGCAAAGTAGGTATGCCGCTCCATTGCAAGATCGGGTGCATCGATCTGCAGCTGGAAGCCGTGCTTGATGATGGCGCGGTACTCGACCGCAAGCGCCGCGGCGACGGCGTCGATGTACGCGTCGAGATCTTTGTAGTGCTTGTTGTCCATCGCGGCGACGATGATGCCGGGCGACGGCGACGAGACGAACGCATCGGCATTCGCCTTGCCGGCTGAACGCAGAATGGCCGTCAGCTCTTCGCACTCGGCGTCGATGGCTTTCGTATCGCCGTACTTGATGGGCCCGGTAGCCTGCGGCGGCTGCAGCAGGCTGACGTTGTCGCCGGAGAATGCTGTGCGCTGCAGATAGCCGAGGAAATGCGGGTATTTCACGATATCGCGCATCGGCGGGCGCCGGCTCTGCCCAGAGAATCCGCTCATCCGATGCTGCACGTACGTGAAGAAACTCTCGCGGCCGACCTCGCCGTTGTTGACCTGGTCTACGCCGATGTCGATCTGACGACGCACCACGCTTTCGGCCGCGTCCTTGGAGCGCTGCGCGAGTTCCGCTGCGTCGATGCGCTCCCCTGCAAAACGTCGCGCATGTAGCGCAACCAGTTCGGCCGGACGCGGAAGACTGCCGGCGTGTGTCGTGAGAATACGAACGCTCATCAGTTGGCCGCCCTCGTCAAAGCCGCAATGCCGGAGACGATCTGCGGCCACACCTGTTTCGGCAGATCGTGCCCCATGCCGTCGATCAGCATCAGCTTCGAGCCGCGCAAGCCTTCGTGCGTGTCTATGCCGCCTTCGACCGGCACCAACGGATCCGCCTTGCCGTGAATCACAAGGGCGGGAACGTTCAGTTTCTGCAGCGCCGGTTTGCGATTGCCATTCGAAGCGACGGCTGCCATGTGGCGCGCAACACCCACCGGATAGAACGCACGCTCGTACGCCTCGAGCGCACGCGCGCGCGTCTCTGCCGGATCGGCCGGATACAAGGGGCTGCCGATCACCTTCGCTACCGCCACCGATCGTTCCGCAACCTCATCGCGATTCGTTCCGGCGGGACTCATCAACGCCGCCATGGCCTCCGGCTTCGCGGGCGGCAGTTCTCGATTACCGGTGCTCGACATGATCGACGTGACACTCTTGATCCGCCGCGGCTGCCGTATCGCCATCTGCTGCACGATCATGCCGCCCATCGAGGCGCCGCAGATGTGCGCGGTCGGAAGGTCCAGCGCATCCATCAGACCGACACCGTCGTCGGCCATGTCGTTCAGCGTGTAGGGCGCCGAAACCGGTTCACCCGCGGCCATCTGGGTCATGATCGCGGCGAGGTCGGGTAGACCGGCTGCGTCGAACCGGGTCGACAGACCGACGTCGCGGTTGTCGTAGCGAACGACGAAGTGACCGGCTGCGGCGAGTTGCTCGCAGAATTCCGCGCGCCAATGAATCATCTGCGCGCCGAGACCCATTACCAGCAGCAGCGGTCGATCCGTTCGTTTGCCAAACGTGTCGTATTCGATCCGGATGCCGTTCGCTTGCACATTCGCCATGTCGTTTCCCGTTCGTTTCGATTGTTCGCAATTGTCATCGCCGGCACGGACGTCACGCAAGGACGTCGCGCGCCCGTCAGTCCTTCTTGCTTCGCTCGAACCGTTCTTGCTTCGTAAGAACCCTTCTTGCTTCTTAAGAATAGGGTCGCGTACGTTAGCAACCTTTCAAAACACCGAACGACTCATGAGCGCATTCGAAAACCCAACATTCATCCAGACGAACGGCATCCGCATGGCCGTTTACGAACAAGGTGCCGGCAAACCGATCGTGCTGTGCCACGGCTTCCCCGAACTCGCCTTTTCCTGGCGGCATCAGATGCAGCCGTTGGCAGACGCCGGCTATCACGTGATGGCGCCCGATCAGCGCGGCTACGGGCGCACCGACAAGCCGAAGCCGGTGGAGTCCTACGACATCGTGCAGCTCACCGGCGACCTAGTCGGCCTGTTAGATCACTACGGCTACGAGAAGGCGTTGTTCGTCGGCCACGACTGGGGCGCGCTGGTGGTCTGGGCAATGGCGGTGATGCATCCGCACCGCGTGGCCGGCGTGATCAATCTGAGCGTGCCGTTTCTGGATCGCGGCGCATCTGAGTGGGTCGGCATCTGGGAGAAGCTCCTCGGTCCCGATTTCTACATCGTGCACTTCAACCGCCAGCCCGGTGTGGCCGACGCGGCGTTCGCGAAGGATCCGAAGAATCTACTACGCAACCTGTATCGCACCGGACAGTGGAACGATCCGCCGCCGACCGAAGAACCAAGACCCGGAATGGCGATGGTCAACCTGGTCGAAGAAAAGAACCCGAGGGGGCGCCTGATGATGTCGGAGGCGGAACTCGACGTATTCGCCCAGGCATTTACCGCGGGCGGCTTCACCGGTCCGATCAACTGGTACAGGAACTTCACGCGCAACTGGAAAACGCTCGGCGAGTTTCCACAGAAGGTTGCGTGCAACGCGCTGATGATTCACGGCAAATACGACATTGTGCAGGCTTCTGATCGACTGACGCAGTTCGTGCCGAACGTGGAAGTGGAGACGCTTCCGTGCGGACACTGGATTCAACAGGAAGAGCCCGCGGAAACGAACCGGCTGATGCTCGACTGGCTCGCGCGCAACTACAAAGCCTGAACGAAGAGATCGGCGCCGCGCGTGCGCGGCGCCGTGCGAATCACACCAGCATCATGACTGCGCCGATCAGCGAACCGAAGATCAGCGTTGCCGTTGCCAGCAACGAGATGATCACGCCAGGGCCGCGCTTGTCGGGATTGCTGATGTACAGGTTGAAGTAGACCGCGCGGCCGATGATGAACACCACGCCGAGAATCGCGGCCCACGTTTGCGATACCAGCGTTGCGAACGTGAACAGACTGGGTAGGAACATGACCAGCTGTTCCATCGTGTTCTGGTGCACACGATGGTATCGCTCGAACTGCTCGTTGCCGGTCGTCGCGGGCGCCTTTACTCCGAACTTTCCGCGCGCTTGACCCACTTGAATGCTGAAGTAGAAGTACTCGAGAAGCGCCAACATGGCGACTATGGTGACCCAGGCCATCGAAATCCCCTCCGATCCGATTTGCGTTACTGGATTTACGTTTTTTTGGATTTGCGTTCGGCGGTCGCCCGCCGACGCCGCCCGATCATTACTCATTGCTTCGTTGATGATCAAGCGCACTGAGGCGCAGGCGAATGTCGAACGCGCATGCCGCGCTGCGTTGTATCCGTGCCCTTGCAACTGCATCATGCGCGCACCATGACGGTCGAACTCGAGCTGTTTCAGTTTCGCTACTCGCACTTCAACGAGAAGGTGCGATGGGCGCTCGATCACAAAGGGCTATCGCACACGCGCACCGATCTGCTGCCTGGACCGCATGCGCGCGTCATCCAGAAGCTCACCGGGCAATCACAGACGCCGGTGCTGCGCGTCGGCGATCAATACGTGCACGACTCCGCCTGGATCATCGAGCGATTGGAGTTGCTCTTCACCGACGTGCCATCGCTGCTGCCGACCGATGAGGACGACCGCGAACGAGCGCGCGAAATTGCCCGCCACTTCGATTTCGTCGTCGGACCTGCAGCGCGCATCGGCGTATTCGTAGCGATGCTCGACGACCCCGACTACATCGCGCGCTTGTTTTCCACCGGCAAGCCGCTGATCACGCGCACGCTCTACCGCGGTTTACTCCCGTTCGTGAAGGGGCGCCTTCAGCACGCGAACGGCATCACCGGAAACCACGCAATCGCCGAAGCCGATCGGCTACTGACCACCAACATGCAATCGCTGACGCAACTGATCGGCAAGAACGGTTATCTGGCCGGAGATGCGTTCAGCGTCGCCGATCTCACCGCGGCATCACTCATCGCACCGCTGATCGACCCGCCGCACCCGGATATGAAAAAGCCCGGCCCAATGCCGGAACGTCTGGAGGAGCTCACGGAAAAGTGGCGCAATCACGCTGCAGGACGCTGGGCATTGGAGATGTACGAGCGGCACCGTCCGGTTCTTCGCTGATCACGACTCGCTGATCACCGCACAGTAAGACTTCAGTCGGTCATGAAGCTGCCGGTCGCTTCGGCAACGATGGCATCGTCGTCCTGCCGGATCACGCGACCTTCGAGCTGAACCAGGCGACCTTTGCGTTTGATCATGCGTCCTTCGACGCGCACCGGCGTGCCGATGGGTAAGGACGCGCGATAACGGATGTCGGCGCGCGCGGTGAAGCATCGTTCGCCTTGCAGCCACAACCAGTTCGCCATCACGTCGTCGAGCAAGCTGAAGATGATGCCGCCGTGCGTGAGACCCTGGTATCCCATGTGTTGATCTGCCGGCGTGAACTCCGCGCGGCACACGTCGCCGTCGATCCGAAAGTTCAGTTTCAATCCGATTGGATTCGAAGGGCCACAAACGAAACAACGATTGGCCGGCGACTCTATCAACGACACAGGAGCATTCACCGCAAGGAAAATTGGCTGGATATCATGGGCGCTTTTCCAAAGAATACAAACCGTGATCACGCTACCGGATATCGAGCGACGTCTCGCCAACTACGAGGCTCAGCTTTCGCCCATAAGACCGTCCACGCGACAGGCAGCCGTTGCGATCATCCTGCGCGAACGCGTCCGCTCCCGCACGAACGTGACCGATCTGCTGTTCATCCGTCGTGCGGAAAAGAACGGCGATCCGTGGTCGGGCCACATGGCTTTCCCGGGCGGCCATATCGAATCGTCAGACACGTCGCTGCTCGACGCGGCCATTCGCGAAACGCGAGAAGAGATCGGTCTCGATCTGCGCGAGTACGGCAAACACATCGGCACGATCGATCACCAGCGCGCGCAACCGCGCGGGCGGCCGCTCAACATGGTGATCGCGCCTTATGTGTTCCGGTTGGAGCACGAACCCCCATTCCTTCCAAACCACGAGGTGGCGGAAGTGGTGTGGACGCCGCTCGATCCGATTGCAAAAGGCGCCAATCACACCGAGGAAGAACGCGTGGTGAACGGCGCGCCGGTGTTGTTCAGCGGCTACCGCATCAACGGCGGTCACTTCGTGTGGGGGCTGACGTACCGGATGATGCAGTCGTTCTTCCAGGCC
>CAZLDA010000074.1:0-6745 GCA_964557875.1 uncultured Pseudomonadales bacterium
AGACGCGCTCGAACAAGCGCACCGACGGCATGATCGTGCGCCGTCGCGGCAAGAAATAGGGCGGGAGAAGCCAAGTGCCAAGATCGTTGAGAAAAGGACCCTTCGTCGACCTTCACCTCGCGAAGAAAGTCGAGACGGTGGTTGCCACGAACGATAAGCGCCCGATCAAGACCTGGTCGCGCCGTTCGATGATTCTGCCGGACATGGTTGGATTGACGATCGCGGTTCACAACGGGCGTCAGCACATTCCCGTGTACGTGTCGGAAGAAATGGTCGGCCACAAGTTGGGCGAGTTCGCGCCGACGCGCACCTACCGCGGTCACGCGGGCGACAAGAAAGTGAAGCGCTGATGCCCGCAAGCGTCAGCCACGGAGCGAAATGATGGAAGCCACAGCAGTTGCAAAACGTCTACGCCTCACTGCGCAGAAGGCGCGGCTCGTAGTCGACATGGTTCGCGGCAAACCCGTCGCGCAGGCGCTCGACATTCTGAATTTCGCGAATCAGAAAGGCGCTGAACTCGTGAAGAAAGTGCTCGAGTCGGCGATTGCGAACGCAGAGAACAACGAGGGCGCAGATGTCGACGAATTGCGCGTCCACCGGATTTTCGTCGATGAAGGCGTGACGATGAAGCGGATCATGCCGCGGGCAAAGGGTCGTGCGGATCGCATTTCGAAACGCACCTGCCACATCACTGTCACTGTATCGGACACGGCCGCGTAAGCGCGCGGCGAAAGCGGAGCACACATGGGTCAGAAAGTTAATCCGACGGGAATGCGACTTGGCATCGTCAAGAGCCATACATCGGTTTGGTACGCGGATAAGAAGCAGTATTCGAAATACCTGCTGAACGATTTGCGCGTCCGCGAATTCCTGCGTGATCGACTTTCCCAGGCGTCCGTCAGCCGCATCGAGATCGAACGCCCGGCACAGACCGCGCGCATTTCGATTCACACCGCGCGTCCCGGTATCGTGATTGGCAAGAAAGGCGAAGACGTTGAACGCCTGCGCCGCGAACTCGCCGTGATGATGGGCGTGCCGGTGCATGTGAACATCGAAGAGATCCGCAAGCCGGAGATCGATGCGCTGCTGGTCGCGCAGAACGTCGCGCAGCAGCTCGAACGTCGCGTGCAGTTCCGCCGTGCGATGCGCCGCGTGATTCAGAACGCGATGCGTCTCGGCGCGAAAGGCATCAAGGTGCGCGTAGCGGGTCGTCTCGGCGGTACCGAGATCGCGCGCTCCGAGGTCTATCACGAAGGGCGCGTGCCGCTGCATACGCTGCGCGCCGACATCGACTACGCGACGGCGGAAGCGAAAACGACGTACGGCGTGCTCGGAATCAAGGTCTGGATTTTCAAAGGCGAAATTCTGGGCTCGGACGTAGAGGCACAGGCGACCGCGTAACGCGGCGTTTGATTAGGGAATCTATTCATGTTGCAACCCAAGCGAACGAAATTCCGCAAGATGCACAAGGGCCGCAACCGCGGTCTTGCGGTGCGCGGAAGCACCGTCAGCTTCGGCGAGTACGGTTTGAAGGCGACCGGTCGCGGGCGTTTAACCGCACGTCAGCTGGAAGCCGGACGTCGCGCGATGACGCGGCACGTTAAGCGCGGCGGAAAAATCTGGATCCGCGTGTTCCCCGACAAGCCGATCACGAAGAAGCCTCTGGAAGTGCGCCAGGGTAAAGGTAAGGGCGCGGTCGAATACTGGGTCGCGCTGATCCAGCCCGGTCGCGTGTTGTACGAGATGGAAGGTGTAACCGAGGAGCTTGCCCGCGAAGCGTTCTCGTTGGCGGCGGCGAAGCTGCCGTTCAAGACCACGTTCGTCAAGCGTTCGGTGATGTGATGAAAGCGTCCGATATCAGACAGAAGACACCCGCGGAGCTCAAGACCGAGCTGCTGCGCCTGCGCAAAGAACAATTCAACGTTCGTATGCAGGGCGCAAGCGGTCAGTTGAACCAGCCGCATTTCATCAAAGAACTGCGCCGCGACATCGCACGCGTGAAAACGGTGCTCAGGGAGAAGCGTGACAATGGCTGAAGTCGAGCAGAAGCGTGGCCGTGTGGTTACCGGCCGCGTGATCAGCAACAAATGCAATCAGACGATCACTGTGCTGATCGAGCGTCGTGAGCCGCATCCGGTTTACGGCAAGTACATCCGTCGCTCGACGAAAGTTCATGCACACGACGAAAAGAACGAGTGCAACGAAGGCGATCTGGTGACGGTGCGCGAGTCGCGGCCGTATTCGAAAACGAAGTTCTGGGTGCTCACGAGCATCGTCGAACGCGCTCCGGCGGCCGAGTAAGGGTTTAGGGTAAGAAAATGATTCAGTCGGAATCGATGTTGGATGTGGCAGACAACAGCGGCGCGCGCCGGGTGATGTGCATCAAGGTGTTGGGCGGGTCGAAGCGTCGCTATGCCGGCATCGGCGACGTCATCAAGGTCACGATCAAGGAAGCGATTCCGCGTGGACGTGTGAAGAAAGGTCAGGTGATGAACGCAGTGGTCGTTCGCACCAAACACGGCATCCGTCGTCAGGACGGATCGTTGATCAAGTTCGACCAGAACGCGGCGGTGTTGCTGACCCCGCAGATGCAACCCGTTGGCACGCGCATCTTCGGACCCGTGACCCGCGAGCTGCGTACCGAGAGCTTCATGCGAATCATCTCGCTGGCTCCGGAAGTTCTTTGAGGCCCAAGTGCTTTTTAGGCCAAGTGCCTTTTTAGGATAGGACGATGAAGAAGATCAAAAGCAAAGACGAAGTGATCGTCATCGCCGGACGCGACAAAGGTCGACGCGGCGAAGTGTTGTCGGTGCGTGCGGACGGTCGTCTGGTGGTTGCAGGTGTGAACGTTGCGAAGAAGCACCAGCGCGGCAACCCGAACGCGGGACAGCCGGGTGGAATCGTCGACAAAGAGGTTCCGATCCAGGTATCGAACGTAGCGATATACAACAGCGAAACCGGCAAGGCCGATCGCGTGGGATTTCGGGTAGAGGACGGCAAGAAAGTCCGCTACTTCAAGTCGACGAAAAAGACGATAGACGCCTAACGAGACCTCAGATGGCAGATTTACACCGACACTACATCGAGAACATCCGTCCGACGCTGATGGAACAGTTCTCGTACACGAACGTCATGGAAGTTCCGCGACTCGTGAAGATCACGCTGAACATGGGCGTGGGCGAAGCCGTGGCCGACAAGAAGATCATGGACAACGCGGTCAACGACATGATGTTGATCTCGGGACAGAAGCCCGTGGTCAACAACGCGCGCAAGTCCGAAGCCGGCTTCAAGATCCGCGAAGGCTATCCGGTCGGCTGCAAAGTGACGCTGCGTGGGGCGCGCATGTTCGAGTTCCTCGAGCGACTGGTCGGCATCGCCATTCCGCGTATGCGCGACTTTCGTGGTTTGAATCCGCGAGCGTTCGACGGGCGCGGCAATTTTTCGATGGGCGTGACCGAGCAGATCATCTTCCCCGAAATCGACTACGACAAAATCGACGTCATTCGGGGCATGGACATCACGGTTACCACGACGGCACGGACCAATGCGGAAGGTCTCGCGCTGCTCAAGGCATTCAGTTTTCCGTTCCGCGAGGCGCATTGAGGCATGGCTAAGACATCGGTAGTCGAACGGGAAAAGCGGCGCTCGAAGATTCAGGCGAAGTTCGCCAACAAGCGCAAAGCTCTCAAATCGATCATCAACGATCGCAACGCGTCAGATGACGATCGTTGGGACGCGCAGGTCAAGCTGCAGAAGCAGCCGCGCGATGCGAGCCCGTTCCGCAAGCGCCGGCGTTGTTCGATCACCGGCCGGCCGCGCGGCGTGTATCGGAAATTCGGTCTGGCGCGCACGAAATTGCGCGAAGCGGCGATGCGCGGCGATGTGCCGGGTCTGGTGAAAGCGAGCTGGTGAGGAGTTTCAGAACATGACGATGCAGGATCCGGTTTCCGACATGCTGACGCGCATTCGCAACGCACAAGCGGTGCAGAACGCGAACGTGTCGATGCCGAGTTCGAAACTGAAAGTAGCCATCGCGCAAGTGCTGCGCGACGAAGGCTACGTCGGTCGCTTCAACGTTTCGGAGGGCCCGAAGCGCACGCTGACGATCGATCTGAAATACCACAAAGGTCAACCGGTGATCGAAGTGCTCGACCGCGTCAGCCGCCCGGGTCTTCGGATCTATCGCGACAAAGACGAGCTGCCGACGATCCAGGGTGGCCTCGGTATCGCCGTCATCAGCACGTGCAAAGGCGTGATGACGGATCGCGCCGCCCGCAAAGCGGGAATCGGCGGCGAAGTTCTGTGCACCGTATTTTGAGGTGAGTCATGTCTCGAGTTGGTAACTATCCGATCGACGTTCCGAAGGGAGTCGAAGTCACGCTGGATGCGGCGAAGCTGAGCGTGAAAGGCTCCAAAGGCAGTCTGTCGGTGCCGGTCGACGAAGCGGTGGAGATCAAGCGCGAAGACGATCGACTGCGTTTCACCGCCCGGCGCAACGACCAGCACTCGCAAGCGATGGCCGGCACGTTGCGCGCGCACGTGAACAACATGTTGAAAGGCGTGTCGCAAGGCTTCTCGAAGAAGCTCGAACTGCAAGGCGTTGGCTATCGCGCGCAAGCGGCAAGCGGGCGGCTCGATCTGCAGCTCGGGTTCTCGCATCCGGTGCAGTACAAGCTGCCGGAAGGCATCAAGGCGGAAACGCCGAGCCAGACCGAAGTGATCGTCTCCGGCGTCGACAAGCAGTTGGTCGGCCAGGTCGCATCGGAAATCCGCGGCTTCCGTCCGCCGGAACCGTATAAGGGTAAAGGCGTCAGATACGCGAACGAGCGCGTGGTGCGCAAAGAAGCGAAGAAGAAGTAGAGGCGGCAATGAACGAGAAGAAACAGGCCCGCATGCGCCGCGCGCGCAGCAGCCGGATGAAGATGCGCGAACTGGGCGCGACCCGCTTGTCGGTGCATCGCACGCCGCGTCACATCTATGCGCAGATCATCGCGCCGGAAGGTGCGCGTGTACTGGTAACCGCTTCGACGCTCGATGCGGACCTGCGCAAGGCCGGCCACACCGGCAACAAAGACGCAGCGGCAAAGGTCGGCGCGTTGATCGCCGAACGCGCGAAAGCCGCGGGCATCACGCGCGTCGCGTTCGATCGGTCCGGATTCAAGTATCACGGCCGCGTCAAAGCGCTGGCCGAAGCTGCCCGCGAGGGCGGCCTGGAATTCTAAGGCTCGTGATTTACAGGTAAGCCATGGCATATACCCAGGAAGTGAAAGAAGAAGGTCTGGTCGAGAAGCTCGTCCAGGTCAATCGTGTCGCCAAAGTGGTTCAGGGCGGACGCATTTTCGGTTTCACCGCGCTGACGGTAGTCGGCGACGGCAAAGGCCGTGTCGGTTTCGGCCGTGGCAAGGCGCGTGAAGTGCCAGTGGCCATCCAGAAGGCGATGGAAGCGGCGCGCCGCAACATGATCGAAGTTGAACTCGATCGCGGCACGATCTGGTATCCGATTACGCGTCGGCACGGCGCGTCGAAGGTGTACATGCAGCCGGCATCGGAAGGTACCGGCGTCATCGCCGGTGGCGCGATGCGCGCATTGCTAGAAGCGGCGGGTGTGCACAACGTGCTGGCGAAGTGCTACGGCTCCACCAATCCGGTGAACGTCGTGCGCGCCACGTTCGAAGCGCTGCGACACATGAAGTCGCCGCATCAGGTGGCAGAGAAGCGCGGGCTGACGATGGAACAGATGCAGGCGTAAGAGCCGCACGAATCAGAAGGTAGTGGTGAGATGAGTAGCGGAAAAACGATTCGCGTCACGCAGACCAAGAGCGTTGCTCATCGTCTGCCTACGCACAAGAAATGCGTTGCCGGATTGGGGCTGCGCCGCATCGGCCATACGGTCGAACTGCAAGACACTCCGTCGGTGCGCGGAATGATCGAAAAGGTCTACTACATGGTCCGCGTCGAGGGAGAGCAGTAATGCGATTGAACGAACTGTCCCCCGCAGCCGGCAGCAAACCGGTCAAAAAACGCGTCGGCCGTGGCATCGGCTCGGGTCTGGGTAAGACGTGCGGTCGCGGCCACAAAGGTCAAAAGGCGCGCAAGAGCGGCAATCCGAAGCCCGGTTTCGAGGGCGGTCAGATGCCGTTGCAGCGCCGCGTACCGAAATTCGGCTTCCGGTCGCGTGTTGCGCTGGTCACCGCGGAAGTGCGCCTCGGTGAACTGGCGAAAGTCGCCGAAGGGGTTGTCGACCTCGACGCGCTGAAAGCGGCCAACCTGATCAACAAAGGGGCGAAACGCGCCCGCATCATGCTGTCGGGAACGATCGACAGAGCGGTAACCGTGAAGGGCATCAAGCTGACCAAGGGTGCACGGGCCGCGATTGAAGCCGTCGGAGGCAAGGTAGAAGACTGATGGCCGCTCAGGGGCAGAAACTGGCTGGCGTTCAGGCGGGGCTCACCGAGCTCCGCAATCGCCTGCTGTTCGTCTTCTTTGCGCTCCTGGTATCTCGGGTCGGCAGCCACATTCCCGTACCGGGCATCAATCCCGATCGGCTGCGCCAGCTGTTCGAACAGAACCAGGGCGGCATTCTCGATCTGTTCAATATGTTCTCGGGCGGTGCACTGCACCGGATGAGTATCCTCGCGCTCGGCGTCATGCCGTACATCACGTCGAGCATCATCATGAACCTGCTGACGATGATGCATCCGCCGCTGCAGCAACTGCGCAAAGAAGGCGAGGCCGGCCGCCGCAA
>CAZLDA010000074.1:6755-10354 GCA_964557875.1 uncultured Pseudomonadales bacterium
GCAAGATCACGCAATACACGCGCTACGGCACGTTGTTGATTGCGCTGATTCAGGGTTCGGCCTTGGCCGCCACGCTTGCGAACCAGGGGCTCGCGTTCAGCCCGAATTTCGCATTCCACTTCGTTGCAATCACGGTGCTCGTGACCGGCGCGCTGTTCATGATGTGGCTCGGCGAGCAGATCACCGAGCGTGGCGTCGGTAACGGCATTTCGCTGTTGATCTTCTCGAACATCGTGGCGGGTTTCCCTGCCGCGATCGGCCGCTCGTTCGAAGCGGCACGGCAAGGCGACATCAACATCATTGCGCTGCTCGCCATCGGCGTGTTCGCCATCGTGGTGGTCGCATTCGTGGTGTTCATCGAACGCGGTCAACGTCGCATCACGGTCAACTATGCGAAACGCCAGCAAGGGCGGCGCGTTTATCAGGCGCAGTCGAGTCACCTGCCGCTGAAGGTCAACATGGCCGGCGTCATTCCGGCGATCTTCGCCTCGAGCCTGCTACTTGCACCGTCGTCGCTGGCGCAGTGGTTCGGTCAGACCAAAGGCATGGAATGGCTGCAGGAAGTGTCGCTGGTGCTGTCGCCCGGGCAGCCGCTGTACATCCTGATGTTTGCCGGCGGCATCGTGTTCTTCAGCTTCTTCTATACGGCGATCGTGTTCGATCCGAAGGATGTCGCCGAAAACCTGCAACGGCAGGGAGCCTACGTGCCGGGTATCCGGCCGGGTCAACACACGGCGAAGTACATCGACGACGTGATCACGCGGTTGACTGCGTTCGGCGCACTCTACGTGACGCTCGTGTGTCTGTTGCCGGAATTCATGGTCGTGTTCTTCAACGTCACGTTCCAGCTCGGCGGTACCGCGCTCCTGATCGTTGTGGTCGTCGCGATGGACTTCATGGCGCAAGTACAGGCGCACCTGATGTCGAGCCAGTACGCGAAGCTGATGGAAAAGTCGAATCTGAAGAACTATGGGCGCGGTCGCCGATAGGCGCCGCCGGACAAAGCGGTACAACGAGGTAATCACGTGAAAGTCAGAGCATCGGTCAGGAAACTGTGCCGCAACTGCAAAATCGTACGGCGCAAGCGCGTCGTTCGGGTGATCTGCACGGCGGAAGCGCGCCACAAGCAACGTCAAGGCTGAAGTGCGTTTGCGCGCCGGTACGAATCAAAGTGGTAGGTCAGTTGAATAGAGTCGGTTCACCCGCTAAACTTCGCGCCCTTTTTGCGCCGGGTTCGCGCGTGCCGGCTCCAGTTCGAGCTGCATTTTCGAGCTAGGTTTTACGGAGCTAACTGAATGGCGCGAATCGCCGGAATCAACGTCCCAGACAACAAACACGCGGTCATTTCGCTGACCTACATCTTCGGCATTGGCCGCACCACGGCGAAGAAGATCTGTGCAGCGGCCGGCGTCAAACCGAGCGCGAAGATTCAGGATCTTTCCGAAGCTGACCTGGATGCGATCCGCGGCGAGATCAGCAAGATCACCGTTGAAGGCGATCTGCGGCGCGAGATTTCGATGAGCATCAAGCGGCTCATGGACCTGGGCTGCTATCGAGGCATTCGCCACCGCCGCGGCCTACCGCTGCGAGGTCAACGTACGCGTACGAACGCCCGCACCCGTAAAGGTCCGCGGCGCCCGATCAGGAAGTAGAGAGCATTCATGGCTGAACAACCGGCACGAAAGAAAGCGAAACGCGTCGTCGTCGACGGCGTTGCGCACATTCAGGCGTCCTTCAACAACACGATGATCACGATCACCGATCGTCAGGGAAATGCGTTGTGTTGGGCCACCTCGGGTGCGACTGGCTTCCGCGGTTCGCGCAAGAGCACGCCGTTCGCAGCACAGGTTGCCGCCGAACGCGTTGCGAACGCGGCGCAGGAATACGGCATGAAGAGCGTCGACGTATTCGTGAAGGGTCCGGGTCCCGGTCGTGAATCGGCGGTTCGTTCGCTGAATGCCTCGGGTCTGCGAATCAACAGCATTGCCGACGTGACACCGATCCCGCACAACGGGTGTCGGCCGCCGAAGAAGCGGCGCGTCTAGGACGATCAGGAGAGAACGATGGCCCGCTATCTAGGCCCGAAACTGAAACTGTCGCGTCGTGAAGGAACCGATCTGTTCCTGAAGAGCGGCGTGCGCCCGCTCGACTCGAAGTGCAAAGCGGAAACGGTTCCCGGACAACACGGCGCGCGTCGCGCACGTTTGTCGGACTATGCGGTGCAGCTGCGCGAGAAGCAGAAGGTTCGCCGTCTATACGGCGTGCTCGAGCGTCAGTTCCGCAACTACTACCAGTCGGCGGAAGGTCAGAAAGGTGCGACCGGCGAGAACCTTCTGATGAAACTCGAGACGCGCCTCGACAACGTCGTTTACCGGATGGGCTTCGGCAGCACGCGCGCCGAATCGCGCCAGCTGGTCACGCACAAGGCGATTCTGGTGAACGGCAAGGCCGTGAACATCCCGAGCTATCAGGTAGAGCCGGAAGACATCATCGCCGTGCGCGAAAAAGCGCGCGGCCAATTGCGAATCCAGGCAGCCCTCGAGCTGGCAGTACAACGCGGGTCCGTGGATTGGGTCGAAGTCGACGCGACGAAAATGCAGGGCACGTTCAAGCGCATGCCCGATCGCGCGGAGCTGCCCACCGAGATCAATGAAAATCTCATTGTCGAGTTGTACTCCAAGTAACAGGCTTTCGAAGAGTTAAGCAGGAGATGGGATCAATGGCACAGTCGGTGAATGAATTCCTGACGCCCCGTCATATCGATGTACAAGAGCTCGGACCGACGCGCGCACGCGTGACGCTCGAGCCGCTCGAGCGCGGCTTCGGTCATACGTTGGGCAACACGTTGCGGCGCATTTTGCTGTCGTCGATGCCCGGTTGCGCGATCACGGAAGTGCAGATCGACAACGTTCTGCACGAGTACAGTGCAATGGAAGGTGTACAGGAGGACGTCATCGACATCCTGCTGAACCTGAAGGGTGTCAGCGTCGTATTGCACAACTCCGACGAAGCGGTCATCACGCTGTCGAAGAAGGGCGGCGGTCCGGTAACGGCCGGCGACTTCACGCTCACGCAGGACGTGGAGATCGTCAATCCGGATCACCTGATCTGCACGTTGAACGACAACGGCGCGATCAAGATGGAAGTGAAGATCAACCGCGGCCGTGGTTACGAGCCGGCGGAAAATCGCGAAGAAGTCGAAGAGGAAGAGTCGCGTGCGATCGGCGTGTTGCGCCTCGATGCGACGTTCAGTCCGATGCGTCGCGTGTCGTACACGGTCGAGAACGCGCGCGTTGAACAACGCACGAACCTCGACAAGCTGATCCTCGATCTCGAAACGAACGGCACGATCGATCCGGAAGAAGCGATCCGCCGCGCCGCGACGATTCTGCAGCAGCAGCTCGCCGTGTTCGTCGATCTCGAAAGCGAAGGCGAACCGGAGGCGGTAGAGAAGCACGACGAGATCGATCCGATTCTGATGCGCCCGGTCGACGACCTCGAGCTGACGGTGCGTTCGGCGAACTGTCTGAAAGCCGAGAACATCTACTACATCGGCGATCTCATTCAGCGCACCGAAGTAGAACTGTTGAAGACGCCGA
>CAZLDA010000075.1:0-10351 GCA_964557875.1 uncultured Pseudomonadales bacterium
TGAAATGCTGCGTCGATTGGCCGAGAAGGTCGAGGTGAAAGTAGTGGAACAGGGCGATGGGCAGATGAGCGTGTTCATCGGAAAGGGTCAGCCGCTGGTGATCGGCAGCAAGGCCAGCGTGTTGCAGGCCGTCGGTAACGGTGAAATCGCGCTCAGCACCAGCCTCGATGCGAAGGGCCAACTCGTCACCGGTTCGATTGCCGGTGGACAACTCGGCGGTTTGCTCGATTTCCGCAACGGCGTGCTCGACAGCGCGCTGAACCAGCTCGGCCGGATCGCCATCGGGCTCGCCGACGCAATCAACCAGCAACAGCGCAAAGGGGTGATGCTCGACGGTCAGTTCGGTAGAGACCTGTTCACGTCGATCAACGATCCCGCAGCTGCGGCGCAGCGCGCCGTTGCAACGAACCTGACGGCGGGCTATTCGGCCGGCCAGATCGACGTAACGATCGATAAGGCCTCGCAGCTGACGACCAGCGACTACGAAGTGCGCTTCGATCGGGTTGGTAACGGGGCGTTCACGCTGGTTCGGCTGAACGACGGCGCGGTAGTGGCCGAGGGCAGCACCGGACAAGGATTGCCGACACGGGTTTCTGCCGACGGATTCACCGTGACCATTCAGGCCGGACAGTTTCACGGCGGCGATCGCTACATGATCCAGCCGACACGTTCGGGTGCACGCGACATCGGCGCACTCACCAACAATCCGGCCGACCTGGCATTTTCTTCGCCGGTGCGGGCCGACTCGACATACGGCAATCAAGGCAGCGGCAGCGTAGTTGCCGGTGCGGTGTTCGACGAGGCGAGTCCGAGTTTCGCCGTAAAGGGCACGCTCACGCCGCCGCTGCTCGTTCGTTTCACGAGCGAAACCACGTACGAAGTGCTCGACAACAGCGATCCGTCCCAGCCGCGCTCCTTAGAGCCGCCGCTACGCAATCTGCCGTACGTACCGGGAATTCAGAACTTCCTCTTGCCCGACGCAGTCGGACAAACGCGGGTCGGCAGCAACGGTGGAAACGTACAACGGATCATTGCAGGTGCGGGGCCGACGCTGGGGCTCGCAGCTGTCGGTAACGGATACGACTCGCAACAGGTGCGCATTTCGAACGTCGATGCGAATGGATTCACGCAAGGCACGCAGACGTATCAGCTCGCCGCCGGATCAACCGCGCGCGACATTGCCACGGCATTGTCCGGTATGAGCGGTGTTTCCGCTTCTGCGATGACGTCAGTCAGCATCACATCGCTCGTCGACAGCGGCGGCAGCGTACCGCTCGCGTTGGTCATCAACGGCCAGCGTTTCAGTGGGGCGGACGTAGCGTCGCTGAACGCGCTTGCTGATGCAGTCACCAACAATCCGACACTGGCGAGCCTCGGCATCATCGCGCGCTCCAACGGCACCCGCCTGGAACTGACGTCGGCGCAAGGCGACAACCTCGACCTGCACGTGTCCGGCGACGTTGCCGACAGCGTTGGGCTTTCGGGGTCGACGGGGGACACGCTCACAGTGCATGGCTCTGGCGTAGGCGTGGCCGCATCTGTGAGCGGCAACGTTGATTTAAGCGCCGGTTTCGACTTCTCCGCGGGCGGGCCATACACCTTCGGCCTTTCCGTCGATCACGGCCCCATGCAGACCATCACATTGAATGGAACGTATGGTTCGGGCGCAGCGTTGGCGGCCGGATTACAAAGCGCGATCGATGGATCCGGAATCGGCGCCGGACGTGTGCTGGTGAGCCTCGACGGCAGTGGACACGTGCAGTTCACGTCGCAGGCGTCGGGTGCAAACGGTGCGATCGACACGAATGGCTTCGCATCGGGTTCGTTGATGGCGAACGCACTCGGCATGTCCGATGCGTCCGTAACGGGCCAGGACTACTACCGGGGAGCGAGCATCGGCGGCAGCGTGTCGGTTTCGCTCGATGCGGACTACCAGCTCTCCACCGACTCGACCACGGCGAACACCGGCGTGTTCACCGCAAATCCGCCCGCGGCGCGCGCCGATTTCGGTTACCAGCTCACGATGACCGGCCGGCCGCGCGCAGGTGACTCGTTTGCAGTCGGTTACAACAACGGTGGTGTATCGGACAACGCAAACGTGCTCGTGATGGCGGACCTGCAAACGAAAAAGCTGTTTGGTAACGACGGGTCGCTGTTCGATGCCTACGCAAACATCGTCGAGTCGGTCGGCGCGCGCACCAGCCAGGCGCGCATCGATCGCGACGCGAGCGATGGGCTGCTGAAACAGTCGGTGGCGCAGCGCGATTCGATCTCAGGCGTGAACCTCGATGAGGAAGCCGCCAATCTGATTCGTTTCGAGCAGGCCTATAACGCTTCGGCACGCGTCATCGCCGTTGCGCGCGACACCTTCAACACTCTCTTTCAAATGTTGGGTTGAACATGCGCATCGCTACTTCGCAGATCTATCAACAGGGCATCAACAACATGATTGATGTCAGTCACCAACTCGCGAAGACGCAGGCGCAAGTGTCGAGCGGCCTGCGTTTTGCGACGCCCGCCGACGACCCCATCGCGGCGTCGCAGGTGGTGCAGATCAACCAGGAACTGGCGTTGCGGGATCAGTTCCAGAAGAACATCCAGCAGGTGTCGAGCCAGCTTGCACTCGAGGACTCGGTGCTTGGGCAAGCGACCGACGTACTGCAGCGGATTCGCGAGTTGACGATTCAGTCCGGCGATGGCGCGTTGACGAGCCAGGACCGCGCGTCGATCGCGACAGAGGTCAACACGCGCACCGACGAACTCTTGTCGTTGATGAACTCACGAACGGCGAGCGGCGATTATCTATTCGCCGGTTCGCGCGGCCAGACGCAACCGTTCCAGCGCAACAGCGCCGGCGACGTCGAATTCAAAGGCGATGAGAAGCAACGTCGCGTGCAGGTCACCGCCAGCAGCTCGCTCGCCATCAACGATTCCGGACGCGGTGTGTTCACCGACGTGCCGAGCGTCGCCACCACATTCACGGTTCGAAGTCTTGCGGACAACACGTCGCCGGTGATCGGTCAGGGACGAGTGGCCGACCAGGCGGCCCTGAACGCACTTTATCCCGATGGACTGACGATCGAATTCAACGCACTCAACGCGGACGGCATGCCGAACTTCACCGTGCGTCGCACCAGCGACAATCGTGTCGTGGACGGACTGCAGAACATCGAGTACCGGCCGGGAGAATCGGTCACCGCGCAAGGCATGCAGATCACGCTGTACGGCGCAGCCGATCCCGGCGACAAACTGGTCGTGAGGACCGGCAAGACACAGAGCGTGGTGGACACCGCAGAGCAGCTCGCCGACGGGCTATCGAGTCTCGGACACAACGCGACCGATCAAGCGGCGTTGAAGAGCCTCATCGATCGCACACTCGGCAATCTCGACAACGCGATGGATTCGATCCTGCGTGTACGCGCGGAGGTCGGCGCACGCATGAACACCGCCGATTCAGCGGCGAGCCTGCATCAGGATGTAGCGGTGGTATCGAAGGATCTTCTTTCGAAGCTGCAGAACATCGACTACACACAAGCGATCAGCCAGCTCGACATGCAATCGTTCGTATTGCAGGCGGCGCAGCAGAGCTACGCGCGCATCAGCGGGTTGTCGCTGTTCAACTCTCTCTAGAAGAGTTTCAGAAGAGTTTCCAGGAGCGTCGCTAACGACGTTCTAGGCGCGCGACAGAATCTCGTGGCGCGCGCGCTTGATCGTGAGCGTACGGGACGGATCGCGTCGATCGAGCCGCTTCGCGCGGTGATGCTGGATCTGTTGGCGCCGTTGGGCAGCCGACATTTCCTCGTCGCGGCTCTCGTCAGTCGTTGGGCGATTCGTTTCTGATTGCGCGGTCATGGTGCAGTGCTCTGTATCGGTACATTCAAGCAGCGGAATGATACCGGCGGTAACGAAAAGAAAATGTGATCGGTGCACGTTGCTGGAACATTGCCGCGCTGGCGGCACTAGGGTGCCGCTCCCGAGAGATCGTCGCTCGAACGATTGGCTGACAAAGTCCTAAAGAAGTTCAAGGGAGTGCCGTTAACAGGTCCGAGTACCCCTCATTTGCGAAGGGACTACCGAACCAAACGGTTCCTTTGACCAAGACTGGTTAGCAATTGGAGTAAGACGATGGCTCAGATTATCAACACCAACATCGGTTCGTTGATTGCGCAACGGAACCTGAACACCACGCAGAATGCCAACACGATGGCATTGGCGCGGTTGTCTTCGGGTCTTCGCATCAACAGCGCACGAGACGACGCCGCAGGGTTGGCCATTTCCACTCGATTCACGGCGCAAGTGAGGGGGTTGAACGTTGCCATGCGAAACGCGGGCGACGGAATCTCCCTGGCACAAACGGCTGAAGGCGCGCTCGGTGCGATGACCGACAGCCTGCAGCGTCTGCGCGAACTGGCACTGCAGTCGGCCAACGCAACGAACAGCGACACCGACCGTCAGGCGCTGAACGCAGAAGCTCAGCAGCTGATCGACGAGATCAGCCGCATCAGCGATCAGACGAACTTCAACGGTCGCAAGATATTCGACGGCAACTTCTCTTCGTCCGTGCAAATCGGCACGAACGTAGGCGAAACCGTCAGCTTCGGCGTTGCGAAAGTCTCGGCGAGCACCCTCGGCGGCGGCATCGGCGCCGGTGTGAGCGCACTCGGTACGAACAGCGCGCTCGGCAATGGCGACCTGACGATCAATGGCGTCTCGGTTGGACCGTCGTCGGCAAATGACGATACCGCCAGCACGGCGAACAAGGCGGCGAGCGCGATTGCAAAAGCTGCGGCGATCAATCGCGTGTCGGGTCAAACGGGCGTAGTTGCACAGGTCAACACGAACGTTCAGGCCGGTTCGGCGATGACGGCAGCGGCCCTTAGCGGCAGCGTCACGATCAACGGCGTATCGATCAACGTTGCGACCGGTGGTGCAGATGCTGCAGCCGATCGTCAGTCGGTCGTTCAGGCCGTCAACTCGAAGTCAGAACAAACCGGTGTAATGGCGATCGATTCGGGTGCCGACAACGGCGGTGTGATCCTGCAGGCGAAAGATGGCCGCAACATTACGATCGCGTTCACGACGGTAACTGCCGCCGCGACGGGATTGGCGGCAGCGGGCACGTACGAAGGCGGCTACACGCTGGTATCGCAAGATGGAAGCGACATCTCCGTCGGCGGTGGCGACAACACGGGCAGCGGCAACGTTGCGAACTCGGGTCTCTCTGCCGGCGTCAAGGGTGGTACGACTGCTGCAGTGACTTCGCTCGTGCGTCAGGGCGCGACGCTCACTGCGATGGCGGCCGGCGACCTGGTCATCAACGGCGTGACGATCGGCGCATCGAAGTCGATCGACGACACGGCGTCGAGCACCGGTAATGCGGCTAGTGGCCTCGCAATCGCGGCTTCGATCAATCGTGCGACGAGCCAGACGGGCGTCAAAGCGGTCGTCAATGCGACGCAGGTCGTTGGCGGAACATCGCAAACGGGCGCGGCGGTAGCCGGCACGGTGACGATCAACGGCGTTACAACGACATCGTTCACCGCCAGCGCGACGGACCTCGATGGCAACCGCACGAACATGATCAACGCGATCAACACCATCAGTGGTCAGACGGGCGTCAAAGCGACCGACAACGGCAAGACAATCACGCTGACGGCTGCAGATGGCCGCAACGTTGCGGTGGATGTGTCGGCTGCCAACTTCGGTCTGGCGGTGGGTCTCGACACGACCACGGCAGGTATCGGTACGGGCGGTGCGAAAGTGACCGCGTCGACCATCAATCTGTCGTCGGCCGGTTCGTTCACGGTTGCAGCTGGCTCAGGCGGCAACGCGGGTGTCAGCAACGCGGGCTTCGAACTCGGCGCGTTCGGTGGCGCAACGAAGGGCCAGTTCCTGACGGATGTCGATATCTCGACCGTGGAAGGAGCGGAGAAGGCACTGTCGGCCGCCGACAACGCGCTCGATTCGGTGAACCGGGAACGCGCGAATCTGGGTGCTATTCAGAACCGTCTCGACTCGACGATTTCCACCATCTCGATCAACGTCGAAAACCTCTCGGCCGCACGGTCGCGGGTGTTGGACACCGACTTCGCGAAGGAAACGGCCGAGTTGTCGCGGACGCAGATCCTGCAACAAGCGGGTATCGCGATCCTGGCTCAAGCGAACGCCCAGCCGCAGTTGGTGCTGTCGCTCCTCAAGTAAGAGGCGTGATGAGGTGATCGGGCCGGCGCAGCTATCAACAACCCCTTGGGGTCCTGTTAGAGGCGCCGGTTCGATGATCCGCAAGACGTGAGGTCCGTTATGCAAGACATAAGTACGCTTTTGAATTCGCGTGCGGTTGCGACGGATGTCATTCGCAGGGATGCAACGACAGTCAGCGTCGATCCGCTGGTACTCCCCGGATCGGCAACGACGGGAACATCGACCGGCAACAACGTGCCGGTCGTTCCCAACGCAGCAGATACAACGCGACGGGAGCGCGTCGCGGCCGAGTCTCGACAAGTGGTCGAGAAGGCCGTTGCGCAGCTCAACCACTACGCGCAATCGATTCAGCGCGACCTCGAGTTCTCTATGGACGAAGGGTCGGGCGCCACGGTTGTACGGGTGATCGACCGAACCACCAAGACGGTGATCCGGCAGATACCGAGTGATGTTGCTTTGAGATTGGCACGGAATTTGAACCTTCAGTCGCAGTACCAACCTTCTTCGCTGAGGGGAGGGTACTCGGCCGAAGGCCGACCGGCGGATGCCGGCGGCGGGCTGATCAACACTCGGATCTAGTCAGGCACTCCGCGAAGCGGAGTTCCTGGAAGGGACTGGCTAGCCGGGTAGTCACTCACGGAGAGCAGCGTCGGCACGGACGCCGATGCTGCCACTCCACCCAGACGGCAACGCTATGGCATCGATTCAATCTCTCGGTATCGGCTCGGGTTTGTTGACGTCCGAGCTGATCGACAAGATCGTCTCGTCGGAGCGCAACGCAACCGATGCGCGCATGACGGCGAAGAAGGCGGAAATCGATGCGAAGGTCTCGGCCTTCGGCGCAGTCAAAACCACGGTCGACGCATTGCGAGCCAAGGCGAAGGCACTCGGCGACGCATCCAGTCTGCTGATCAATTCCGCAACGTCGAGCGACCCGTCATCGGTGAGCGCGACGGCAACGAACAAGGCGCAGGGCGGTGTTCACACTGTCGAAGTCAGTGCGCTCGCACGCGCCCATACGATCGCGAGCAGGCGTTTCGACGACATCACGTCCGTCGTCGGCAGCGGCACGCTCAACATTACTTTCGGCACCACGACGTTCACGAGCGGCGGTGCCTACGACACGTTCACCCCAAACGCCGATCGCAGCGCGGTGAGTGTGGTCATCGGCGACGGCAGCAATTCGCTTGCGGGCGTGCGTGATGCGATCAACGCGGCCGATGTGGGCGTTACGGCGAACATCGTCAACGACGGCCAGGGGTATCGACTGGTGCTGGCGTCGGACCAGCTCGGCGCCGCGAACAGCCTGCAGATCAACGTGACCGAGGGGACTACAGCGGGACTCTCGGCGCTTGCGTTCAATGCATCGGCGAGCACCCCCGATACGAACATGACACAGACGGTGGCGGCGGAAGACGCGGCCATGACGATCGACGGCATTCCGATCACACGCGACTCGAACACCGTGAGCGGAGTGGTCGATGGGCTGACCTTCAACCTGCAATCGGTGAACGAAGGTTCGCCGGCGGTGGTTACGGTTGCGCAAGACTCCGCGGGCATGGCCGAGAAGATGCGAGCCTTCGTCGATGCGTTCAACGACGTGCGTGCGTTGACGGGAAAATTGACTGCGTATGATTCGCAAAAGGACGAGGGTTCGCTGCTGACCGGCGATGCGGCGATACGCAGCATCCAAACGCAGCTTCAGCGGATACTGACGGCATCGGTAAGCGGCGTCGGGGGCGGCACGGTGCGCTCGTTGGTCGATCTCGGCGTGACGTCCGACCAGAACAACGAGTACTACCTGACGTTCGACGAATCGAAGCTGAGCGCGGCATTGGCGAAAGATCCGGCCGGGGTGCAAGGTTTGCTTGCGTCGCAAAGCACGTCGAGCGACAGCCTGGTCGAGGTGGCGGGCTTCAGCAGTAAGACGGCGGCCGGCACCTATGCGGTCGACATAACCCAGCTTGCCACGCACGGCACGATCGACGGCGCGTCGCTGGGTGTTGGCGCCTTCTCATCGATCCTCATCGGTGATGCGAACGACGCGTTGACTGTCACGATCGACGGGATCACGTCCGGCGTGGTTTCGCTCACCCACGCAACTTACGCCGCGGGTGCAGCCCTGGCGGCCGAGATGCAGGCGAAGATCAATGCAGACGCGGCTCTCAAAGCTGCGAACGTGACCGCGACGGTCACATTCGATCCGACCGACAATCACTTCAGCATCGCGTCGTCGCGTTACGGCACCACGTCCACTGCGTCGGTTGTCGCGGTCGATACCAATACCACTGCAACGCTTGGATTCAGCGTGGCCGACGGGGTAGACGGCGTGAACGTTGCCGGAACCATCAACGGCATCAGCGCGGTGGGCAATGGTCAGTTCCTGAGTGTGCCGAGCGGCCCGCAGCCTGCGTCGTCGGGGTTCTTTCGCGGCGCGCCTACGGCGGCTTTCACTACACCGTTGACGCTCGACGCAACCAACAACACGTTTGAGTTGCGCGTCGACGGCCTTGCCAGCGGCGTGATCACGCTGATGGAAGGCGACTATGCCTCCGGTGACGCTCTGGCTGCGGAGATGCAGGCACGTATCAACGCCGACTCGGCATTGGTCAGCGGCGGTGCATCCGTATCGGTTGATTACGATTCGGCGGCAAGACGTTTCACCATCACCTCAGCCAACGAAGGTTCGACGTCGGCGGTTGCAGTCACAACGATTGCCGCTGGTGCGGTGGCTCCACTCGGCCTGTCTGTAGGCAGCGGCACCGCGGGACGCGACCCGGCGACCGCAGCCGATGCGGCCGGCGGAATATCGCTTTTGATTCGCGGCGGTGCGCTCGGCGATCGCGGCACGGTAACGCTGGTGCGCGGCGTGATGAATCGCGTCGGCCAGGCGCTCACCGACGCGCTGGCATCAGGCGGTTTGTTCGCGAACAAACAAGCGAGCCTCGAGGCGCGCGCAAAAGATCTCGCAGACGACAAGGAAGCGTTCGAGACGCGCATGACGGCGTTGCAGACGCGTCTTCAAACACAGTTTGCGGCGGCCGACGCGCTGATCTCGCAGCTGAACAGCACATCGACCTATCTGACTCAACAGTTGAGCGCGCTGGCGAAATCGAACGACTCGTCATCGTAGCCCTCAAGTTTGTCGAATCGCAGCCGTCAATTCCCATAGCACTCGTATCTCATAACCGTCGCATCTCACAACAGCAGCGCTCAAAGAAGGACCGAACGTGAATCACGGAGCCCAGGCGTACAACCGATTGAACATCGCAACTGCCGTGGAATCGGCGAACTCGCAGCAACTCGTCAAGCTGATGCTCGACGGTACGCTGGCTCGCCTGATACGCGCGAAAGGCTGCATCACTCACCGCGATATCGAGGGGCGCAACGAAGCGCTCGATACCGCGCTCGGCATCATCGGCGCGCTGCAGGGTTGCCTCGACCGTGAACGCGGCGGTTCGCTTGCCGAAAATCTGGACTCGCTCTACGAATACATGCAGCGGCGGTTGTTCCGCGCAAACGTCGACAGCGACGTGAAGGCAATCGACGAAGTGATCGATCTGGTGCGCACGCTGAAAGACGCGTGGGATGCCATCGACGAAAAAGCGCCGTCCGCGCGGCAGGTGCAGTACTCATGACGTCGGCTCGCACCGGCGTGTCTCTTGCTGCTGCCGCTCTGATCGAACGCGTGGTGCGCGCGGTGGAGGGATTCGATCCCGACGCGCTGCGTGCCGTAGATGTCGACGTGCGTCATCTCGTTGCGGCGCTGGTCGCCATCCCCGGCCCGAATTCCACCGGCGTACTCACCGAACTCGCCGACCTGTTTCGAGATCTGCGCGTGCAGTGCGAGACCGAACGCGACCGTCTGCGGCGGCTGATGGGCGAACACCGTCGCATCCAGGTGGGTCTGTCGGTTTACCGATCCTCGGGCGCAACTTCGCTGAACGCGTAACCGAACAGTTCAATTTCACGCGAGCACGCGGCATCGATCAACGCCCGCTCCGGCGCGCCGATTGCCGCCGAGTAGTGCGGCGCGCGTTCGCCGCTCGCTGCTACGGTGATCGGTTTCGGCAGATTCAGCAGATTGCCCACCGCTTCGAGTTCGCCTTCGAGATGCTCGTAGCGGATCACCCGATCGACCGCAAGCGCA
>CAZLDA010000076.1:0-10332 GCA_964557875.1 uncultured Pseudomonadales bacterium
TGACCTCGCCCGACGGCAAGATCCGCATCCCGATCAACGAATCCTCCGACGACAAATCGCAGATCGAGGAATATCTGCGCGCCTACAAGGGCGAGGGCATTCAGCACATCGCGCTCGGCTCGAGCGACATCTATCGCACGGTGGACCTGCTGCTGGCCGCGGGCGTCACGCTGCAGGACACGCCCGATACCTACTACGACGACGTCGATACGCGTGTACCCGGGCACCAGGAGGTGGTCGATGAATTGCGCCGACGTCGCATCCTGATCGACGGCGCGCCAGCGCGCGGTCTAGGCGTGCTGTTGCAGATCTTCACGCGTAACGTCATCGGCCCGATCTTCTTCGAGATCATTCAGCGCAAGGGCAATGAGGGTTTTGGCGAAGGCAACTTCCGCGCTTTATTCGAATCGATCGAGCGCGACCAGATCGCGCGCGGTGTACTCAAGGCGGAGTAGTACATGACTGAACGGTATCTGTGCGGATTCGGCAACGAGCATCAGAGCGAAGCGATTCCGGGCACGCTGCCGCTGGGCCAGTTCAGCCCGCAGAAGGTGGCGCGCGGACTGTACGCAGAGCAGTTCAGCAGCACTGCGTTCACTGCACCGCGCGCGGCGAATCGTCGTAACTGGTTCTATCGCATCCGCCCGTCGGTTACGCGTGGTGCGTTCAGACATGCGCCGAAAGTGGCGCGGCTGGTTCGTAGCGCACCGATCACCGAAGTAGTGACGCCGCCGAACCAGCTACGCTGGGATCCGTTGCCGATTCCAATCGAAGCGACCGATTTCGTAGAGGGGCTGGTGACCTTTGCCGCCAACGGCGACGTTAGGGCGCAGGCCGGCATGGCTGTGCACTTGTACGCTGCAAACCGCTCGATGACCGATCGCTTCTTCAGTTGCGCAGATGGCGAGTTGTTGATCGTGCCGCAGAGCGGTCGCCTGACACTGCACACGGAGTGCGGCGCGATAGAAACTTCGCCGGGAGAAATCGCGGTCGTGCCGCGGGGTATCGCATTCAGCGTGACGTTGGATGAAGGTTCTGCCCGAGGTTACGTGTGCGAGAACTACGGCACGCCGTTCGAGTTGCCCGAACGGGGACCGGTAGGCGCGAACGGTTTTGCGAACGACCGCGACTTCGAATACCCGCGCGCTGCGTACGAAGATCGCGCTGGCCCATTCGAACTCGTCACGAAATTCTGTGGTGAGTTCTTCACGTCGCGGCTCGAACACTCTCCGCTCGATGTGGTCGCCTGGATCGGCAACTCGGCGCCGTACCGTTACGACCTTGCACGCTTCAACGTCATCAATTCGGTGAGCTTCGACCATCCGGATCCGTCGATATTCACGGTGCTGACGTCGGCGTCGCCCACACCGGGTGTTGCGAATGTCGACTTCGTGATCTTCCCGCCGCGTTGGGCCGTAGCCGAACACACGTTCAGACCGCCGTGGTATCACCGCAATATGATGAGCGAGTTCATGGGACTCGTTCGTGGTGTATATGACGCCAAGCCGGTCGGTTTTGTGCCGGGCGGCGCGAGTCTCCACAACTCGATGTCGCCGCATGGGCCGGAAGCGGCAGTGTTCGAGCGGGCGAGTTCGGCGCAACTGGTTCCCGAGCGGCACGACAACGTGCTGGCGATCATGTTCGAGTCGCGGTACGTCATCGCACCGACGCGCTACGCACTCGAAACGCCTGCGCTTCAGTCCGATTACATCGACTGCTGGCGTGGCATCGAGTCGCACTTCGACCCGGGCTGAGCGCCAATCGCACGCGCCGGGCATAGTCGGTCGGGATCACTCGGGGGCGTTGCACGCCTGCAGAACATCACGCGCGAGCCGTGCGAGCTTTGTACGCAGCCGCTTCGGTTTGATGAGCGTGCCTTCGCGGCCGAGTTCCACCAGGGTATTCACCGCGATGTGTTCACGCTCCAGATCGAGCGTAACGCGAGTGCGTGGCGCTTGCTCGTCGACCGCTGCGAGAGCAGCCGCGTGCCAGCTGCCGAATCGTTCGAGCAGCAGGCGCTTGCCGTTCGGAGTGATCCATAGCTCGACCAGATAACGGTTGCCCGGGTCCGCTTCGAAGCGCTTGCACCAGGCGTCCCAGAATCGATGCAGGTCGAAGCCGGCGTTGCGCGCAAACGTCTCGTTCGTTGCCTCGGCGTGCTGGATGCGTGCGATGCGGAACACGCGCAGGCCGCGTGACGTTTCGGCAACGAGATACCACGTGTCGACCTTCGCGACCAACGCATACGGTTTTGCGCGATAGGTCTTGGCCACGCCATCGGCCCGTTCGTAGTCGAGACGGCAGATCTGATCGTTCCACACCGCCGTTCGAAGTCGATCGAGTATCGGCGGCGCAGCCGACGAACTGAACCATTGTGTGGTATCGAACAACAGGCGGTGGCGCGCGTGCTGCGCACGCAGCTGGTGTACTGCCGGCACCGCCGCAGTGATCTTCTGCAGCGCTGACGCCAGCGGTTTCTCGAGACCGAGACCGCCCACCATCGACGGTGCGCTGACGAGTGCCATCGCCTCTGCTTCGAGCGGCGACAGCGTGTTCAGATGCGTGGCGTAACCCGCCATCAGGCGAATTCCACCGGAACGTCCGCGATCGGAATAGACCGGTATACCGAGGCCGGAGAGGGCGTCGATATCGCGCAGCACAGTCCGCTTCGAAACTTCCAGGTGTGCAGCGAGGATCGCGACGGTAGTCGGTCCATCGTTCTGCAGCAGGAGCAACAGCGAAATGAGGCGATCGGCGCGCACGACTAGTTCACTCGAAAGTAATACATGACAACAGATGGCATCTTTTGATGAAAGTATGAAACCGAACTCGAACAGGAGCCAGTTCATGTCGGTCGAACGATTTGGTCATGCCGCGATCCGCGTACGCGATGTCGGCGCAGCGGAGTCCTTCTACGGGTCGCTGCTCGGTTTCTCGGTGGCGCATCGGTGGCCGGCCGACAACGAAGTGATGTTTCAGGTCGGAAAGAGCGATGAGTTACTGGTACAAGCGGTCGGTTCGGACGCGCCCATGGCTGACCCAAATGTGCCCGGGTTGCACCACATCGCGTTCGTGGTGGCGGGTGGTGCGACAGGACTCGATCGCATGCGCGCGCGTTTGGAACAGAACGGGATCGCGTGCCGGCTGTTGGATCACGGTGACCATCGCTCGGTGTACTTCCACGATCCGGATGGAAACCAGGTGGAGCTGTATCACGCGCCGGAGCAGAGTCGAGTCGTCAACGGCGCGCCGTTCGAGCGTGCGCGTCGCTTCGTTTTCGCGAATGCGCGGCGTGTGGATCGCGCGATTTTCGAGTCGGTATTCGAGGGTGGCGATGGCGATGCGCTTCTGAAGGCGCTTGGCGCATATCTAAACGTCGACGGAGGTTTCGGACACGCGCTGGAACCCGACCTGCGCGCACCGTCGAGCCAGCCGCTGCACTGTGAGACGGCCCTGGCGATGCTGAAGCAGGCAGGGATACGTCGACCCGATCTTGCCGATGCGTGCTGCAACTATCTCGCGCGGGTGGCGCGCTCCGACTGCGCGCTGCCTGCGTTTACGCCAGATGCACTCGACTATCCGGCGGCGGGGCACTGGCAATCCGGCTTCGGTGCGCAGCCCTCGCTGGACCGTGCCTGCGGCATCGTCGCGTCGTTGGCGTGGCATGGTGCAACGCATCCGTGGTTTGAGTCGGCGCGTGCCGCGTGTTCGAAGCACATTCAATCGGCTGCTATCGAAGAGGCGCATGACCTGCGTTACGCATTCGAGGCAACCGAAGCGCTTCTGGAAGGATCGACGCGCGAACGCACCCTGGTGCGTCTGCGATCGATGCTGGATGGCGCCGATTTCTTCGTTGCAGAAACGCCGGTCGAACGATACGGGCTCACGCCGCTTCAGTTCGTGGCGACGCCGAATAGTGTTGCGCGTGCCGTGTTCGATGAGGCATCGATCCAGCGCCACCTGGACGATCTCTTGGCGCGCCAGAGCGAAGACGGTGGTTGGCCGATTCACTTCAATCCTCCCAGCGAGGCGGCATGCACGGAATGGCGCGGCAACTGGACTGTGGATGCACTGATGACGCTGCGCGCTTGGGCGCGGATATGACGCGTCGAGCGGTGCGATGAACTGGTCCGACTTTGCGAGTGCGGCTTCGGATTTTGCGACTGCCGGTAAACGTCTACTGACTCCGGATGGCAGTGTGTCGATCGGTTTCCTCGCCACCATCGGTGACGCGTTGCACCTGGCTCCCGTGTGTCCGATTTTCTGTGATCGCGGCATCTACCTGAGCGTAGGAGCACACACGCCGAAGCGATTAGATCTGGAGCGCGATGGGCGCTACGTTCTGCATGCGTTCCTTGCGACCAACGACGAAGAGTTTCGCTTTGCCGGACGGGCAACACGTGTGTTGGAGGAGGCAGTGCGCGATCGCGTGCACGGGTCCATTCGCTTCGGCGCCTTCGAACGGCGCGATCCGATATTTGAACTCGACGTCGAAACGGCCATGTGGGGCTACTGGGAGAATGCAGGGCAGCCTGGGACGCACCCGGTCCGCCGGTTCTGGCGAGGCAGTTAGTTCTGGCCGCCGTTTGCCGGCATCAGGGCGCTGAACGTCGTGGGGTCGATGTTGGAGCCGCACACGATGATGACGATGCGTTTGCCGCGTAGTTCCGCGGCGAGTGGGCCGAGCACCGCGGCAGTGGCGGCCGCACCACCGGGCTCCACCGCCAGTTTCATTTCGCGGAACAGCACGCCCATCGCATCTCGTATCTGGCGATCGTTCACTTTGACGAGTTGATCGAGGTGCGCGCGACACAACGCGAAACTGTAGGGGAGTGACATCGGCGGCGCCAGGCTGTCGGCGATGGTGTCGATCGAGTCGAGGCGCTGCGGTGAACCGGCGGCGAAACTGCGGTGCATGCTGTCTGCGCCTACCGGCTCTACGCCGTAGATCTGGCAGTTCGGCTGAACGAGCTTAATGGCGGCAGACGCACCACCCGCGAGGCCGCCGCCGCCCACCCCGACAATCACGGCGTCGAGTTCGGGAACGGACTCCGCCAGTTCCATTCCCAGCGTAGCGCTGCCCAGTGCGGTAAGCGGACCCTCGAATGGGTGCACGAAGGCGCGATGCTCTTCTGTGGCGATGCGTTCCACCATTTCGAAACCGCTCGGACCGTCGGGCGCAATCACCACCTCCGCGCCATAGGCCTCGGCCGCGGCGACGCGTGCCGGATTGGCGGAGTTCAACATCACGACCTTTGCAGAGGTGCCCAGCGCGTGCGCGCCATACGCCACCGCAATCGCGTGATTTCCCGCGCTGACCGCCGTAACGCCTCGCTTCAAGGCTTCGCGCGACAGCGCCAGCATGTTGGCGATGACGCCGCGAACCTTGAACGAGCCGGACCGCTGAAACAGCTCGAGCTTCAGGAACACCTCGGTGTCGCTGCCGAGCCGCGCTTCGAGTTCCAGTTCGCGCCAGCGTTGCACCGGTGTTGCGTTGATGAACGGCGCGATCGCGGTCGCGGTTGCGCGAATGCGCTCCAGTGTTGGATATTCGATGTCGGGCGGATGGTCGTGCATGCTGGCGATCGTGGCGATGACGTGGCGTGATGGTAACGCGAGAACGGGCGAATCTGGGGTGACGGCGATGAGCAAATCGGAGGCAGTGGCATCCAACGTGTGGACGGCGCGCAACTGGTCGGCGGACGCAGGCGAAGGCAGCATTCACGACGACGCGACCGCGGCGAAGCTCGGTTTTCGCGGCGGCACGGTGGCCGGCAGCATTCACATGGACCAATACGCCGCATTGCTCGTCGAACTGTACGGACCACGCTGGTTCGAACGCGGCGCGCTATCGCTGTACTTCTTGAACGCAACGGTGGATGGAGAGGCGGTGACCGCATCGGCGCAAGGGCATCCCGGGACCCTGTTCAGTCCGATACCCGTTTCGATGTGGGCCGACAATGGTGTGCAGGTGTCCGCGGGTACCGCATCGCTTTACGACCACAGCGCGTCGGCGTTGAAGACTCGCGACTTGCGGCCGGTGACTCCGGACAAGTTACGTATTCTCAAGCCCGTGCGTGTAGGCGCATCGTTGGGCGAATATCGCGCCGCAACAGATACGGCGCTCTTTCGACAACGCCTCGCAGCGAATCTCGTTAGTGCGCCGCTACCCTGGTACTCGGGCGGTTCGCCTTGGGGTGGACCCATCGCGCCGCCATCCCTTGTAGTGGAAGTACTGTGGGGCACGCCCATGCGCGGCCTGAATGCAATCTTGCGCGGAACAGGCGGAGTTGGGCTGTTCGGTGCAATCGAAGTGGCGCATCACAACGGCCCGTTCTTCCAGGATCAGACGTACGTCGTCAACGCACAGGTTGTTGCGGTAAGCGAGAGCCCGAAGACAGAGTCGTTGTGGTTCGACAGTACGGCACACGATTCCGAGGGGCGCCTCGTGGCGCCGCCGCGCCTGATGCTGCGCGTCATGAAGGACTCGTCGCCTCTATACCAGTAGCGCGCAATCCGATGAGAATGCGCGCCATCACGCGCGCGTTAGCAGGAATCCCATTCGCGGAACGTGCAGGTGTAAACGACCGAGCGCCGGGTCGGTCCGCTCGATGATCACCCGCTCCTGATTGGCTGCGACGAGTTTTCCCTTCAGTGGATCGCGGCCGTAATCGTCTGCCATGACGATCGCAGGCTCGCCGGGTGCGATGCCGGAAGGATCGTTCGGATCGTGCGGTACCGTGATCGCGGGTTCGCTCGCTTTCGCTACCGCTATCGCGTCGGCCGGCGTGATGTTCGTTCGTTTGCCGTGGCCGATGGCTGCTACGCGCTTGCGCCAGGCGTTCACACGATCGAGCCCGCGAGTCAGTTCGTCGACGGTTCCGGGTTGTGAACCGCCCAGGAACCAGAAATTCATATAGGCCGAGAAGTCGCCGATGCTGGGCGACTTACCGAAGATAAAATCTCCACCACTGGTGGCGAGTGCCTGCTCGAGCCAGGCCGCCTGCGCTCGCCATGGCCCACGCATCAATCCGGAAACCGCCTTCATGGCCTGGATGTTGAACGGCTGGCCGGAGAGCTTGGTTCGGTCGTCTATGAACGCCTGATCGAGCTGCCCTTCCTGCATCTGGCCGAACAGCACGGGAATGGTTGTTTGGAAGAACAGTCGGTCGGCCCACAGATTGATGGCGAAGCTAGGACCGAGCAGGGCCCTAGGTTCCGGCGCGCGACGTTCGATCTCCGCGAGGATGACCTGGCTGTCGCAGAACACGTCGGCGCCGATCTGCATCACGGGAATACGACGGTAGCCACCGGTGAGTGGAATCAGATCCGGCTTCGGCATGATCACCGGCTGTATCACCGACTGCCATGCCAGATTCTTCAACCCGAATAGCAGGCGCACCTTTTCCGAGAACGGGGAGACGTCGTAGTGGTGCAGGATGATGTCGGGCATGGCTCTCTCTCAGCGAAAGACGCGGAGGATGGTTCACACAGCGTCCGGTTGGCAACCGGAACGTCAGTCTTTGAAGTCGTCCTGTTCCGTCCGATTGATCGGAGCGACTCGAATCTGCGCGATTCGAGCGCCGTCCATCTTCTCGACCAGGATTTCGAACTCGTCGAACTCGATCCGCTGCCCGACCTTCGGCAGCATCTCCAGCTTCTGAAGGATGAGTCCGCTTGCGGTGCGTGCGCCGCGCGTTTCGATATCTATTCCCAGAGTCTGCTCGAGCGTGAAAATCGGCAGCGAGCCGCGCGCCAGGAGTGATCCGTCCTCCAGGCGAGTCCAGTCGGTTTTCGAGCTGCGAAACTCGTCGCGGATGCCGCCCATCAGCGCGCTCAAGAGATCGTCGAAGGTAATGAACCCGGCCGGGCGCTGCGCGGAGAACCCAACGATTGCCAGATGGTGCCCTTCGAGCCGGAACCGCTGCAGCAGTTCGGAAGCCGGCATGTTGGGCGGCACCACGAGCGGAGGCTTGGCCGCTCTCTCGAGCACGTCCTGCTGCAGCTCGCGCTGTGGAAGCAGCAGGTCTTTCAAATGCACGATGCCAATGACGTTGCCTTCCGAATCGACGTACGGATAGCGCGAGAGCTTGTTCGTTTCGATCCGCGCGATGTTCTCTTCTATCGATTCGGCACGCGATAGGACAATTGCTTCGCTCATCGGACGCATGATGTCCGCCACCTCTGCGTCGCCGAAGCCTAACGCTTGTGCGAGGGCGCGCCAGTCTGCGCCGGCGAGCTTCGAATCGACGAGCGAGGTGCGCAGAATCAACTTGATCTCGTCGATGGTGTACTCGTCTTCGGTACCGGTCGTGAGATCGAGATTGAACTTGCGCAGTACCCAGAACGCGCTGTGGTTCAGGCCCCAGATCACCGGGAACATGCACCAGTAGAAAACGTACAACGGAAACGCGGTCCACAACGAGACACTCTCGGTCTTGCGCAATGCCAGCGACTTCGGCGCCAGTTCACCGACGACGATGTGCAGATAAGATAACGTCATGAAGGCGATGAGAAACGAGATTGTTGAGACGGTCTGTGGATTGTCGATGCCGACACCCATGAACAACGGTTCGAGCAGATCCGCAAAGGCAGGCTCACCGATCCAGCCAAGGCCGAGAGAAGCGAGGGTGATGCCGAGCTGGCACGCCGAAAGATAGGCATCGAGATTGCGGTGTACGCGCGCCAGCACCGCGCCGCGCCAGCCCGAAATACTCTCCAGCGCGTCGGCACGCGTCCGGCGCAGCTTCACGATCGAGAATTCCGCTGCAACGAAGAAACCGTTGAGCAGCACCAGGAACAGCGAAGCGAGAATCAGGCCTAGATTGGTGGTCATGAAGATGAGGATGAACTGACCGCCACTCTAACGGAGCAGTTCTGCCTTAGACCAGATGAAAAGGCGGGCTCTTTTGCTGGACAATCGACCGATCAGCGTGAACCGCCGAGAGCCCTTCGCCACCGGACACCGTCGGTTGTCACCTCGATGCGCTGGCTCGAGTCGACTTCGAAGCTGAAGCCGAACTCGTCGTTCTCGCCTTTGAAACGACCGAACGTCACCGAATCGTTGAGCTTCCATCCGTAGATTTTTCCACCGTCCATTGGCAAGCGTTGCACGCCCATACCGTATTCGCGCAGAAACGGCTGTTCGGTGAGCTCGTGCTCCGACGCATCGTCAGCGGGTGGACGTGCATACGCGATGTCGCAGAACAACAACAGGAGCATCACGATCGGGTACTTCATATGTCCTCGGCCAACGAATACGACATGGCCCGCGCACAAGCTTCTCCCATGCACTCGATAGAGGTGCAGGGAGTCTGTGAGCAACTTATGCAGCATTTCCAACGTTTCACCTGAAATCAGGCGCCTGGGGACACGCTACGCATCATCAATGGAGACAAAGCGGACGACCGATGTAGGTTTTCGCTCGATTGTGCGAATTGTGAGGGGCGCCCTACGCGGGGGCGCCCCATCTCCTACCAGGGACTTGGCTCGCTTCTGGTGTTTTGGAACGGAACACCCGGGTCAAATGCTGTCGTCTAGCCCTAGAGGAACTCGAATGATGCGAGTCGCAACTCGGTTCGAAGACAGCTCAATCAGCGAAGCCGCCGCGCCCGTGGGAGAACCGGTTTCGCATTCTCAAGTGTTGCTTTCGCTGATCGTATCCCTGGTGGTTTCGTTTTTGGGTTAGGCCACACCTGGATACGCGCTCGCGTGCAAGAGCCTCAATGCGGACGCCGGTTGAGCTCCACAACCATATGTTCCGCCATCTCCCGATAGACGTCGAAGGAAAGGCCCGAGTTGACCCAATCGGAGTGTGTCTTGTGATTGGTGGATACGCGAATGCGCGTCATCAGTTCGTTGTACTCGACTCGCCACTTGCCATCGGCACGTTGTTGTCGTCCAACGGGAAGGTTGCTGATCTCGTACCAGTCTGAAATGGCCATGGTCGTGCTTCGAATGCAGGAGCGCGAAGCATGCGCCGAGCACGCGGGCAGCGCTGTGCGGCGGTTCGCGAGATGAATAGGGAGAAGTCGACGCCTGTGGCGGCGATCAACTGGGGGCACTCGGATACGACTTTTTGGTAGCACACGATCCATCGGTGAAGTCTGCATCGGTGCGGAAGGAATTGTCGCAATTGAACCGACCATGGGGCCGGTGCATGCTGCAGCATCAGCGGGAGGGCTATGCGCGACGACCTGCGAAAACGACTTCACGAGGTGCTACGTAGTTTCGCGATTGGACCGCTGAATCAGAAGCAAATGGCGATAATCGGTGGGCTGATTGCGACGCTACAAGCAATCGACGATGACACCGCTGCAATAATGTGGCTGG